>NZ_AJLG01000062.1 GCF_000258495.1 Pedobacter agri PB92 | reverse complement strand
ACGTACACACTAGGGATTCACATTGATGAATCCCTTTTTTTATAGGTTTATTTCTGACTATTTATCTGGAAATTTAACGCCTCTGTATTTTGCAATATCGATTGTTGGTATCGTAGATGCGTACTTACCATTGATTGCATCAATAAAAACATTAGCGATCACCGCATTTCCACGAGGTGTTAAATGCACACCATCCAAAGAAAAAGCACCGCCAGTAATAAATGCAGAATTGATATTGATGCCTTGAATGGCAACGCCGGCCTTTACTAAATTCAAATAAGTGTAAGTATCAGCAATTGCTAAACCTTTACTATTGGCCAACGATTTAATTGTACTATTGTAGCTGTTTACATAATCTTTCACTCTGATCACTTCATCCTTATCGAGCACCCAGTTATTTGCTATCGGATTTCTTGGATCCAAACCATAAGGAATAGTCCCTGTTCCAAATAATCCTGCTGATTGAAATGGTAAACGGATTAAATCTTCACTCGTGGCTGCCCTTACACCAGTTGCGGTTTGAATAAACACCGCAACCGCCGCCGGATTGATGGCTTTTGCCGCCGCTAACAACGCTGGAACAGTCACTGTATTGAAGTATGGAACAGCAGTAACATCAGGAATAGTACCCACTACACCTTTTTGACCTCCGGCTGTTAACGCATTAACAAGATTAGAAAATAACATCGAGAAAGTTGCTTTATCAGTAAGCACATTTGTTGCATCGGTAGTTACCCCACCGTTCGTTGCCCAGCCTAATGCATCGTTATTACCTAACCACAAAGAGAAAAAAGTATGATTTCTACCTTGGATAAACTGGAAATAAGTAGTTGTACCTACCTGGCTATCAGTAAGCAAACGTTCCATGTACATATTTGCAGCGCTATATGGCGCAGCGAAGGCTAAATCCACACGCATTCCCGGAACACCAAGGTTTTGTATCTCTCCTGAATATTTTGCTAAATGGGTAGCATCCCGATAGGCTAAATTTGTAGTCACATTTGACAAAGTCGGACTACCATTCACTAAAGCCGAAAGATTCAAATATCCCGATCCATTTGCCTGTGCATCTGCAAAAAACGGAGAAGTAAATGTTCCCCCTCCTACTGATGCCATTTGAGCTGCCAGTAAATTTGGGTAAGCTACCTTTTGCCCTTCTAGATATAATCCGCCATCTGCAAAACCAGCAGTTAACGAATTCCCAACCGAAATGTATTTACCAAAATTTGCCTGACCAGCGCTTGTACCCGCAGGTGTATCAATTTCTGGTTTACAAGACGCTGCGAAAAGTAAAACGGCAGCAAAGAAGCTGTTTAATATATATTTTTTCATGTAAATTTCTCCTACCATTTATAAGTTAGTGAAAGCCCAGGAGCATAAACCAAAGTTTTAAATGTTCCATCTAAACCAGTTTCAATATTTTTTTGCTTACGCGATTTAACATCTTCAAAGAAAAACGATGCATTTACTTCAAAGCGACTGGTTGGTGCATATCCTACACCAGCACTCAAAATATAACGGTCTGCATCTGGTGCTTCCGGTGTTACATAGCCGTCTTGAACAGGAGAAAATGCATATCCAATCCCAGCTCTAAGTGCTAATTTTTCTGATGCTTTGTGATTCACCCCTAATTTAAACGAAGAGCCATCGCGATAATTGCGGGCCGACCTGGTATCGGCTAGAACTGGCGTATTCACAGCATAATCAAATGCCAGTTCTTCATAAACTCGCCACTGTACCCAACTGGCATCAAATGCCAAAGTTGTACTTTGCGAAAGTGGAATACCTATTCCTAAAGTTGTTGTAGATGGTAAAGGCAATTCAGCATTGAATGTGTTGCCTGCAGGAAAAGAAGATCTAAGTGATTCAGGAACATCAAAAGTTGCAGTTCCATCATTTAATTTAGTCACCACTTTCGATTTGTGTACAACGGCAAAAGTAATATTACTTAATGTATTAATATATAAACCAGCGTTCCAGCCATAGCCGCTACCCGTTCCTTCCAAAGTAGCATGTCCTGATCGACCGTCAGCATAATTTACCGGAAGAGCTCTTTGTAAGTTAACATCGCCATGATTGTAAACAAAACCTGCACCAATACCAATGCGGTCAGTAATTTTAACGCTTAAAGTTGGCTGAAAATAAATAGCCTTTAAATTTAAAGACGTAAGTGCATATCTTCCTGACCATTCATTTCCCCAATCAACCAAACCGCCAAATGGTGTGTAAACGCCTAAACCTAGTTTCCATTTATTTGATTTTGGTCCCCAAACCGCATAAGCCTCAAAAGGCGGAGCGATTTTATTTTTTACATGCTCTGTAATATTTGATCCGTTTTGCTGAAAGGCAGATTTAAAAAGAAGTGGATTTACCCCTGCTGAAATGGAGTTTTTCTCCAGAAAAGATACAGCACCAGGATTGAAAAACACTGATGCTTCATCCAATGCAAGTGCCGAACCGGCACCAGCCATTCCGATTTGCTTCTGTCCCTGTAAATTAACCTGAAAACCCTGCCCCAAAACCCACAGTGGTGCAGCAAGTAATGCGCTCAATAAAAGTTTTTTCATCATTATATATGGTTATAGCACAAACGCTTACTATGCTAACATAGTAGGCAAAAATTTGTTTTTAAGAATTATGGTGATACTTTAAAAAAATTATGCCTGAGCCGTTGGCCCGCCGAAACCCATTGGAAAAGGTGGCTCCTCTTGTGTTTTAATTCTGCCGTTTACTGCTTCGAATTTTTGAATGTTATCATCTAAAGCAGTTAACAGGCGTTTAGCGTGTTCTGGGGTTAAAATAATTCTCGATTTTACTTTGGCTTTAGGGATTCCCGGCATTACACGGATAAAATCTAATACAAATTCAGTATTAGAGTGCGTAATGATAGCAAGGTTTGAAAAAATCCCTTCAGCGATTTCTTCTGATAGCTCTATGTTTAGCTGATTCTCGTTCTGTTGTTCTTCCATAATGTGGTAAATTTTTGCACTGTTCTTAAATAGAGCGATTAAAGTTAATATTTTATCGGCAAGAGTAAAAAATATTAAACAAAAAAAGGGCTGTTTCAAACTAATGAAACAGCCCTTTCAAAAAATATGATTGTTATTATGCTTCTACTTCTTCTTGTTTCGAAGCCAATAATTTATCGTACTCTTCCTGAGAACCAACAATGATTCTTTCGTAACCACGTACACCCGTTCCTGAAGGAATTAAGTGACCAACGATCACATTTTCTTTCAAGCCTAACATGTTATCGCGTTTACCTGCAATTGCCGCCTCATTTAACACTTTCGTAGTTTCCTGGAACGAAGCCGCAGAAATGAACGATTTAGTACCTAATGATGCACGCGTAATACCTTGTAAGATAGAACTTGCAGTTGCTGGCCTTGCATCTCTAACAGTGATCTGTTTTAAATCCTTACGCTTCAATTGAGAATTCTCATCTCTTAATCTACGTAACGAAACAATTTGACCTGGTTTTAAATCAGTTGAGTCACCTGCATCTTCTACAACTTTTTTGTCGTACATCGCATCGTTCTCTTCTGCAAAATCCCAACGGTCTACAGCGTTATTTTCTAAGAAAATAGTATCACCTGGATCCTCGATGTGAACTTTCTGCATCATCTGGTGAACAATTACCTCGAAGTGTTTATCGTTAATTTTCACACCTTGCAAACGGTAAACCTCTTGAATACCATTTACTAAGTATTCTTGAACCGCTGCCGGACCTTTAATTGATAAAATATCTGCCGGAGAAATTGAACCATCTGATAAAGGCATACCCGCTTTCACAAAGTCATTATCCTGAACAAGGATGTGTTTAGACAATGGAACAAGATATTTTTTAACTTCACCATCTTTCGATTCGATAGTAATTTCACGGTTACCACGTTTAACACCACCCAAAGTTACCACACCGTCAATCTCAGTTACTACTGCTGGGTTTGAAGGATTACGTGCTTCAAATAACTCAGTTACACGAGGTAAACCACCTGTAATATCTCGGGTTTTACCAGTTGCACGAGGAATTTTAGCGATAATCTGACCAGTTTGAATTGTTTCACCTTCATCAACTGAAACGTGCGCACCTACCGGAATGTTATAACCTTTGATAAATTCACCTTTCTTGTCAACGATTTGAACTGAAGGGTTTTTAGTTTTATCACGTGTATCGATAATTACCTTTTCACGGTGACCAGTTTGCTCATCTGATTCTTCACGGAAGGTAACACCTTCAATAATCGCATCAAATTGTGCTTTACCGGCAAATTCCGAAAGAATAACCGCGTTGTATGGATCCCATGAACAAATTTTATCGCCTTTTGATAACTTATCACCTTCTTTTACGAATAAGAAAGCACCATAAGGGATATTGTTCGTTACGATCACTCTACCTGTACCTGGTTCAACAATTTTGAACTCACCTGAACGGCCTAACACAACTTGTACTGTACCTTCTTCAGTTTGAGTATCTACCGTACGGATGTTTTCAAATTCGATCACACCATCAAACTTAGCTACGATGTTTGATTCTGCAGCAATGTTTGATGCAGTACCACCCACGTGGAAGGTACGAAGTGTTAACTGTGTACCCGGCTCACCGATTGATTGTGCAGCAATTACGCCAACTGCCTCACCTTTTTGAACACGTTTACCAGACGCTAAGTTACGACCATAACATAATGCACAAACACCACGTTTAGATTCGCAAGTTAGTACTGAACGAATTTCAATTCCTTCCAAAGGTGATTCTTCGATCAATTTGGCAACTTCTTCATTGATATCTTCGCCAGCTCCTACTAATAATGTATTATCCAAAGGATTGTATACATCATGTAGTGAAGTACGACCTAAAATTCTATCAAATAATGGCTCAACGATATCTTCCTGATCTTTCAAAGCGGTAGTATACATACCTCTTAAAGTACCACAGTCATTATCGTTAACAATCATATCCTGAGCAACATCATGTAAACGACGGGTTAAGTAACCCGCATCCGCCGTTTTTAACGCCGTATCCGCCAAACCTTTACGGGCACCGTGAGTAGAGATAAAGTACTCTAATACTGATAAACCTTCTTTAAAGTTTGATAAAATTGGGTTTTCAATGATATCACCACCTGAACCTGATTTTTGAGGTTTCGCCATCAAACCACGCATTCCGCAAAGCTGACGAATCTGCTCCTTAGAACCACGTGCACCTGAATCAAGCATCATGTAAACTGAGTTAAAACCTTGGTTATCCGAAGATAATTGAGTCATAACGAAAGTAGTCAACCTGTTGTTGATACGGGTCCAGATATCGATAATCTGGTTGTAACGTTCGTTGTTGGTAATGAAACCCATGTTATAGTTGTTTCTTACCTCTTCAACTTCAGCAGCTGCCTGCTCTAATAAAGTATGTTTCTCTACCGGAATGTTTACGTCTTGTAAGTTGAACGATAAACCTCCCTGGAAAGCCATTTTGAAACCTAATTCTTTGATATCATCTAAGAATTGAGAAGCACGGGCCATACCTGTCATCTTAACTACCTCACCGATAATATCTCTTAACGATTTTTTAGTTAACAATTCATTGATATAACCAACTTCTTCAGGTACCAACTGGTTAAATAATACTCTACCAACAGTTGTTTCTGTTAATTTATTAACGATAGAACCATCGCTTTGCTTAACATTTACTCTTACTTTAATGAAAGCATGAAGATCTAATTCTTTCTCATTGTAAGCGATAATTACTTCTTCTGGAGAATAGAAATTAGAATCCTGACCTTTAACCACTCTAGTATCATCTGTTCTACGGCCTTTAGTAATATAATAAAGACCCAAAACCATATCCTGAGAAGGTACTGTAATTGGCGTACCGTTTGCAGGGTTTAAGATGTTATGTGCGGCCAACATCAATACCTGGGCTTCCAAAATTGCTGCATTACCTAACGGTAAGTGGACAGCCATCTGGTCACCATCAAAATCGGCGTTGAATGCAGTACAAACCAATGGGTGTAACTGAATCGCTTTTCCTTCAATTAATTTTGGCTGGAAAGCCTGAATACCTAATCTGTGTAATGTAGGTGCACGGTTTAATAATACCGGGTGGCCTTTCAATACATTTTCTAAGATATCCCAAACTAGTGGATCTTTTCTATCAACGATTTTCTTAGCAGATTTAACTGTTTTTACCACTCCACGCTCAATCATCTTACGAATAATGAACGGTTTGTAAAGCTCAGCAGCCATATCTTTAGGAATACCACACTCGTGTAATTTAAGGCTAGGCCCTACAACAATTACCGAACGAGCAGAATAATCCACACGTTTACCTAATAAGTTCTGACGGAAACGACCTTGTTTACCTTTCAAGATATCTGAAAGTGATTTCAAAGCACGGTTACCTTCAGTTTTAACCGCGTTAACTTTACGTGAGTTATCGAATAACGAATCTACAGCTTCCTGCAACATACGTTTTTCGTTACGTAAAATTACCTCTGGTGCTTTAATCTCGATCAAACGTTTTAAACGGTTGTTACGGATAATTACACGACGGTATAAATCATTTAGATCTGAAGTAGCAAAACGGCCACCTTCTAATGGAACTAAAGGACGTAATTCTGGTGGAATAACCGGAACGATTTTAACAATCATCCACTCAGGGCGATTCTCGATACGTGTATTCGCACCACGGAAAGCTTCAACAACCTGTAGACGTTTTAAAGCCTCATTTTTACGTTGTTGAGAAGTTTCATTAGCAGCCTGGTGACGTAGATCATAAGATAAAGTATCTAAATCAATACGTTTTAATAAATCTTCTAATGCTTCAGCCCCCATTTTGGCGATGAATTTATTAGGATCTTTATCGTCTAAGTACTGGTTCTCTTTAGGTAATTTATCTAAGATATCTAAATATTCTTCCTCTGTTAAGAAGTCCATATAATTGATACCTTCCTCGGCCATTAAGCCTGATTGGATAACTACATAACGCTCGTAATAGATAATTAAATCTAATTTTTTAGTAGGCAAACCTAATAAATAACCGATTTTGTTCGGTAAAGAACGGAAATACCAGATATGCGCAACTGGAACCACCAAAGCGATGTGTCCCATACGTTCTCTACGTACTTTTTTCTCCGTTACCTCAACACCACAACGATCACAAACGATTCCTTTATAACGGATACGTTTATATTTACCGCAATGACATTCGTAATCTTTTACCGGACCAAAGATACGCTCGCAGAACAAACCATCACGTTCTGGTTTGTAAGTACGATAGTTAATGGTTTCCGGTTTCAACACCTCACCGCTTGAGCGCTCCAAAATAATTTCCGGAGACGATAAGCTAATCGTGATTGATGTGAAATTGCTTTTTAATTTATTATCCTTTTTGTAAGACATATGCTTTTTTGAGTTAAAAGTTAAAAGTGCAAAGTTGAAAGTAGCCGAAGCTTTAAACTTTCAACTTTTAACTTTATACTTTAGTCTAACGTAATATCTAAACCTAAACCGCGTAACTCATGTACCAATACGTTAAACGATTCTGGAACACCTGGAGTTGGTAGGTTTTCACCTTTAACAATGGCTTCGTAAGTTTTGGCTCTTCCAATAACATCATCCGATTTAACGGTTAAGATTTCTTGGAGAATATTAGCAGCACCGAATGCCTCTAATGCCCAAACCTCCATCTCACCAAAACGCTGACCACCAAACTGGGCTTTACCACCCAATGGTTGTTGTGTAATCAATGAGTATGGTCCGATTGAACGGGCGTGCATCTTATCATCAACCATGTGACCTAATTTCAACATGTAGATAATACCTACAGTTGTAGTCTGATCGAAACGCTCACCAGTTAAACCATTGTATAAGTAAGTTTTTCCTGAAGCTGGAACACCTGCTTTAGCAATCCACTCTTCAACCTCATCATGCGTAGCACCATCAAAAATCGGAGTTGCGAATTTCACACCCAATTCTTTACCGGCCCATGCCAATACGGTTTCGTAGATCTGGCCAAGGTTCATACGTGAAGGTACACCCAGTGGGTTCAACACGATATCAACAGGGCTACCATCAGCTAAGAAAGGCATATCTTCATCACGTACAATACGTGCAACAATACCCTTGTTACCGTGGCGACCCGCCATTTTATCACCTACTTTTAATTTACGTTTTTTAGCTACATAAACTTTTGCCATTTGTACAATTCCCGATGGAAGCTCATCACCTACACTGATTGCGAATTTATCGCGTTTGTAAGCTCCAAGTTCTTCGTTAACACGGATACCGTAGTTGTGAAGCAACATTTTAATCATCTCGTTTTTGTCATCATCAGTAGTCCATTTGTTAGGGCTGATGTGCGCAAATTCAAGATCTGCTAAAATTTTCTGAGTAAATTTAGCACCTTTAGCTACTAATAATTCTTTGTAAATGTTAAATACACCCTGAGATGTTTTTCCGTTTACAATCGTGAATAATTTATCTACTAATTCTGCTTTTAATTTCTCAGTGATATTGTTATATCCTTTGTCTAATTTCTCAATTGCCGATTTCTCTTCAGCTTTTGTAGTTTTCTTAGCACGGCTGAATAATTTAGTATCAATTACTACACCCTGGATAGAAGGAGGAGTTTTTAAAGACGCATCTTTAACATCACCTGCTTTATCACCAAAGATTGCACGTAGTAATTTTTCTTCCGGTGATGGATCAGACTCACCTTTTGGAGTAATCTTACCAATTAAAATGTCACCTTCTTTTACATCAGCACCGATACGGATAATACCATTTTCGTCAAGGTCTTTTGTAGCCTCTTCAGAAACATTCGGGATATCTGGTGTTAATTCCTCTTCTCCACGTTTAGTATCACGCACTTCTAATTCAAACTCTTCAATATGCAATGAAGTGAAAACGTCATCACGAACAATACGCTCATTGATTACAATCGCATCCTCAAAGTTGAAACCTTGCCAAGGCATGAAAGCCACTTTCAAGTTTCTACCTAATGCCAACTCGCCATTTTCAGTTGCATAACCCTCGCAAAGCACTTGTCCTTTAGTAACTTTCTGACCTTTCTTAACGATTGGCTTTAAGTTGATACAAGTATTCTGGTTGGTTTTTTGAACTTAATTAAACGATAAGTTTTGCTATCACCTTCAAATGAAACTAAACGATCATCTTCGTTACGCTCATATTTAATCGTGATTTCGTTAGCATCTACATATTCTACAACACCGTTACCTTCAGCATTGATCAAAGTTCTTGAGTCACGGGCAACGCGACCTTCCAAACCTGTACCAACGATTGGCGCTTCAGGACGTAACAAAGGTACGGCCTGACGTTGCATGTTCGATCCCATCAAAGCCCTGTTCGCATCATCATGTTCTAAGAACGGAATTAACGAAGCAGCGATTGAAGTAATCTGGTTAGGCGCAACGTCCATTAAGTCTAATTTCTCAGGCTCAATGATCGGGAAGTCACCTTCATAACGTGCTTTAACACGTGGTGTGATGAAATTACCTTTATCATCATATTCTGCATTTGCCTGAGCGATGGTTTTACCATCTTCATCTTCTGCAGATAAATAAATAACGTCTGAATCAACAACTACCTTACCATCTTCAACACGTTTGTATGGTGTTTCGATGAAACCTAAATTATTGATTTTTGCATGCACACAAAGTGATGAAATCAAACCAATATTTGGTCCTTCAGGTGTTTCAATTGTACATAAACGACCGTAGTGCGTGTAGTGAACGTCACGTACCTCGAAACCAGCACGCTCACGTGATAAACCACCTGGGCCTAATGCTGATAAACGGCGTTTGTGCGTGATCTCTGCTAACGGATTCGTTTGATCCATGAACTGAGATAACTGGTTTGTACCAAAGAAAGAGTTGATTACTGATGATAACGTACGGGCGTTAATCAAATCAGTCGGTGTAAACACCTCATTATCGCGAATGTTCATACGCTCACGGATTGTTCTAGCCATACGGGCTAAACCAACACCGAATTGTGCGTATAATTGCTCACCTACCGTACGTACACGACGGTTTGATAAGTGATCGATATCATCCACTTCTTCTTTTGAATTGATCAATTTGATCAGATATTTAACAATCGCAATAATATCTGCTTTTGTTAAAACTTTTACCTCATCAGGGGTATTCATTTTCAATTTACGGTTGATGCGGTAACGACCAACATCACCTAAATCGTAACGTTTATCCGAGAAGAATAAACGATCAATGATACCACGAGCAGTTTCCTCATCAGGTGGTTCTGCGTTACGCAAAGCACGATAGATGTTTTCAACAGCTTCTTTCTCTGAGTTAGAGGTATCTTTTTGTAATGTATTATAAATAATGGTATAATCTGCCTGACTAGCGCCATCCTCTTTCGATAAGATAATGCTTTTCACGCCAGCTTCGATCACCATATCAATGTGTTCGTCTTCTAAAACGGTTTCTCTCTCAAGAATCACTTCATTACGGTCGATAGAAACTACTTCACCTGTATCTTCATCTACAAAATCTTCAACCCATTTCTTTAAAACTCTTGCCGCTAGTTTACGACCGATATATTTCTTTAAACCTGATTTACTAACTTTTACTTCGTCAGCAAGATCAAAAAGTTCTAAGATGTCTTTATCAGAATCGTAACCGATAGCACGTAATAAAGTGGTAACCGGGAATTTTTTCTTACGATCGATGTAAGCATACATCACGTTGTTCACGTCAGTAGCAAACTCGATCCATGAACCTTTGAAAGGAATAACACGTGCTGAATACAATTTGGTTCCGTTAGTGTGACGGCTTTGGCCGAAGAACACGCCTGGAGAACGGTGTAATTGCGAAACGATAACACGTTCTGCACCGTTGATAACAAATGTACCTTTTGGTGTCATATACGGGATTGTACCTAAATACACATCCTGAATAATGGTTTCAAAGTCTTCATGTTCAACATCGTTACAAGAAAGCTTAAGCTTTGCTTTTAATGGAACATTGTAGGTTAATCCACGCTCAATACACTCATGTATATCGTAACGTGGCGGATCAACAAAATAATCAAGAAACTCTAATACGAAGATATTTCTTGAATCTGTTATTGGAAAGTTTTCAGCAAACACTTTAAACAAACCTTCGCTAGAGCGATCGTCTGATGTGGTATCTATCTGGAAAAATTCTCTGAATGATTGCAATTGCACATCCAGAAAATCCGGATAGTCTATAATGTGCTTACTAGTTGCAAAATTTACTCTTTGTTCGACTGTCTTTGCCAATGGACTAAAAGATTTTAGTTTAAGAATAAACTATTTGTTTGGTTCGGATTTCAAACATGCTCATTAACCAAACAAAATGAGATGTTTATAAACAGGTAAAGACACCGACATTTTCAGTCGGTGTCTAATACATTTTTAGCTTAGCTAAATTAAGTGATTACTTAATTTCAACTACTGCTCCAGCTTCTTCTAATTGTTTTTTAAGAGCTTCTGCTTCGTCTTTAGCAACACCAGCTTTTAATTCTTTTGGTGCACCGTCAACTAAGTCTTTAGCTTCTTTCAAACCTAAACCAGTTAAGTCTTTAACAAGTTTTACAACTGCTAATTTCTGACCACCAGCTTCTTTTAAGATTACATCAAAAGATGTTTTTTCTGCAGCAGCAGCAGGTGCATCACCACCAGCAGCAGGACCAGCAACTACAGCAGCAGCTGCAGGCTCAATACCATACTCATCTTTTAAGATTTGAGCTAATTCATTAACTTCTTTTACTGTTAAGTTTACCAATTGCTCAGCAAACGCTTTTAAATCTGCCATTTTATTAAGATTTTAAAAATTTACGTGTGTAATAATTTTGTTTAATTTGCGAACTTAAGGTGTTCGTTAACCTTCTCTTTCCTGAAGAGTTTTAACAATTCCTGCAATTTTGCTACCGCCTGATTGAAGCGCAGATAGAACATTTTTAGCTGGTGATTGTAATAATCCAATGATATCGCCAATAAGCTCTTCTCTTGATTTCAAGCTTACTAAGTTATTCAATTGGTCATCGCCAACGTATACTGATGAATCTATGTATGCCGCTTTAAGCACAGGTTTATCAGAAGTTTTTCTCAAAGTTTTAATCAACTTAGCCGGAGCGTTTGCTGTCTTTGAGAATAATAATGATGATGAACCTTTAAGCGCTTCGTATATCTCAGAAGCATCGCCATCTAAACCTTCAATCGCTTTGCGGATTAAAGAGTTTTTAGCAACTTTCATTACGATATCACCTTCGAAACATTTGCGGCGGATGTTATTGATCTGCTCAACAGAAAGGCTAGAAGTATCAGCAATATAAAAATTGCCAAACTCTTGCATTTGTCCTTGTAGTTCTAAAACTACTTCGTTTTTTTCTTCTCTGTTCATGATTAAATCCCCGCTACTGATTTAGTTTCAATTGCAATCCCAGGACTCATTGTAGAAGACACGTGAATGCTTTTAAAATAAGTTCCTTTTGCAGCAGATGGTTTTAATTTAGAAATTACCTGAATGATTTCAAGTGCGTTTTCATAAATTTTGTCTGCTGGGAATGATACTTTTCCTATCGAGGCGTGTATGATACCCGTTTTGTCTACTTTAAAATCAATCTTACCTGCTTTAACCTCAGTTACAGCTTTACCAACTTCGTTAGTTACTGTACCTGATTTTGGGTTAGGCATTAAGTTCCTTGGACCTAAAACACGGCCCAATTTACCTACCTTAGCCATACAAGCTGGTGTAGTGATAATAATGTCTACATCGGTCCAACCACCTTCAATTTTAGCAACATACTCGTCTAAACCAACGAAGTCTGCGCCTGCTGCTTTTGCTTCTTCTTCCTTATCAGGAGTTACTAAAGCTAAAACACGTACAGTTTTACCTGTACCGTGAGGTAAAGTAGCAATACCACGTACCATTTGATTGGCTTTACGCGGATCTACGCCTAAAGATACATCAATATCAACTGATGCATCAAATTTAGTAGTAGTGATTTCTTTTACCAAAGCAGCAGCATCCTTCAAAGTATAAGCTTTACCAGCTTCTATTTTAGCATGTGCCTTTTTTTTGATTTTTAGTTAATTTCGCCACTGTTGTAAACTGTTTTTTAATTAATTGTTCCAGGGTGCGTCACCAGAAACGGTGATTCCCATACTGCGTGCTGTTCCAGCAACCATACTCATTGCAGATTCGATTGTAAATGCATTTAAATCAGGCATTTTATCTTCAGCAATAACTTTAATTTGGTCCCAGGTCACCGACCCAACTTTTTTACGGTTAGGCTCAGCAGAACCACTCTGTAATTTAGTAGCATCTTTTAACTGGATAGCTACCGGAGGGGTTTTGATGATGAAATCGAATGACTTATCAGCATAAACAGTAATTACAACTGGCAATACTTTACCTGCTTTATCTTGGGTACGAGCGTTGTACTGTTTGCAAAACTCCATAATATTCACCCCTTTAGCACCTAATGCAGGTCCTACTGGTGGCGATGGATTTGCCGCTCCGCCTTTGATCTGTAATTTGATCATTGCACTGACTTCTTTTGCCATTTTGTGTTTTTTGTTTATTTAAAACTCAATGTTAAATATTGGAAGCATGTAACATTTATTTTCCTTACCGCTCCTATAAAGCCTAAAGGACTGCAAAGATATGGATAATCTTACAGTACTACAATAGATTAGGAAAAATATTTTTAATATTAATTCGATACATCATACGAGAAACAAAAAAGCTTTCCCTTTTGAGGAAAGCTTTTTCTTATATTTTGAAAATCGTAATTCGTAAATCTAAAATCGTAGATCAGCTTATTCTTTTTCTACCTGCATGTAGTTAAGTTCCAATGGTGTTTTACGACCGAAAATCTTAACCATTACTTTTAGTTTTTTCTTCTCTTCATTTACCTCTTCGATAATACCTGAGAAACCGTTGAAAGGTCCGTCCATTACTTTAATGTTTTCACCAACATAATAAGGAACATTCATTGTTTCGCCTTGCTCGCTCATCTCATCAACCACACCTAAAATGCGGTTCACTTCTGCCTGACGCATTGGAATTGGATTACCGGCTTTATCGCCTAAGAAACCAATTACGCTGTTAATTCCTTTGATGATGTGCTCTAACTCTCCATCCAACGTAGCCTCGATTAAAACATAACCAGGATAAAAGTTACGCTCTTTGGCAATCTTTTTACCATCTTTCATTTGGTAATATTTTTCCATCGGTATTAAAACCTGAGGAACCAAATGAGAGAAACCTAAACGGCTGATCTCAGCATCAATGTATTGTTTTACTTTCTTTTCTTTACCGCTAACCGCCCTTACAACGTACCACTTTAGATCGCTCATTAGTAAATATTAATTAGAAAGTGATTTATAAAAAGTATCTAACACAAATGTAGAACCTTTATCCATTGCAAAAATAACCAATGCAATAATTAAAGAAGCTACTAAAACAAGAATCGCAGAGCTTTGCAACTCTCCCCAAGTAGGCCATGTAACCTTACTTGTCATTTCATCGTATGATTCTTTTATAAACTCAACTACTTTAGCCATATCAAATATTGAATGAGTGAATGAGTAAATGAGTGAATGATATTACTTGAAAACTTAGTTTCAAATTCAATCATTCACTCATTCTGGAACTCAATCATTATGTTTAGCACGGGAACAAGGATTCGAACCCTGATCAAAGGTTTTGGAGACCTCTATTCTACCGTTGAACTATTCCCGTGTGTATAAAAAAGAGCTAGCCTAAACTAGCTCTTTTTATATTATTGCAGCTTAAAATTAAGCTAAGATTTCAGTTACCTGACCAGCACCTACTGTTCTACCACCTTCACGGATAGCGAAACGTAGACCTTTTTCCATTGCAATCGCGTTAATTAATTTAACAGTGATTGTAACGTTATCACCTGGCATTACCATTTCAGTTCCTTCAGCTAGTGAGATCTCACCAGTTACGTCTGTAGTACGGAAATAGAATTGAGGACGATATTTGTTGAAGAATGGAGTGTGACGACCACCTTCAGCTTTTGATAATACATAGATCTCAGCTTTGAAATCAGTGTGAGGAGTTACTGAACCTGGTTTACAGATTACCATACCACGACGGATATCAGTTTTCTCAATACCACGTAATAATAAACCTACGTTATCACCAGCTTCACCGTAATCTAAGATTTTACGGAACATCTCAACACCAGTTACTGTAGATTTTAAGTTCTCAGCACCCATACCTAAGATCTCAACTGGATCTCCAGAGTTGATTACACCACGCTCAATACGACCTGTAGCAACAGTACCACGACCAGTGATTGAGAATACGTCTTCAACAGGCATTAAGAAAGGAAGATCAGTTAAACGTGGAGGAATTGGAATGTAGCTATCAACAGCATCCATTAATTCCATGATTTTACCAACCCATTTAGCATCACCGTTTAATCCACCTAATGCAGAACCTTGGATTACTGGAATATCATCACCTGGGAATTCGTAGAAAGATAATAATTCACGAACTTCCATTTCAACTAGTTCTAATAATTCTGGATCATCAACCATATCCACTTTATTCATGAATACAACTAATGAAGGTACACCAACCTGACGAGCCAATAAGATGTGCTCTCTAGTTTGTGGCATTGGACCATCAGTAGCAGCAACAACGATAATTGCACCGTCCATTTGAGCAGCACCAGTAACCATGTTTTTCACGTAATCCGCGTGACCTGGACAGTCAACGTGTGCATAGTGACGGTTAGCTGTTGAATACTCAACGTGAGCTGTATTGATAGTAATACCTCTTTCTTTTTCCTCTGGAGCAGAGTCAATTGAATCGAATGAACGTGCCTCAGTTAAACCAGCATCAGCCAAAACTTTTGTAATAGCCGCTGTTAAAGTTGTTTTACCGTGATCGACGTGACCGATTGTACCGATGTTTAAGTGCGGTTTACTGCGGTCAAATTTTTCTTTTGCCATTTTATTTATAACTAATTAGTAGGTTAACTTTTTATTATTTTTATTTTTTGTTATTTCAACACAAAAAACCTTGTCTCTTCTGTATATCTAACAGATTTAACAAAGCTTTATTATACCTGAGCCAAAGATGGGACTTGAACCCACGACCTCTTCCTTACCAAGGAAGTGCTCTACCGCTGAGCTACTTCGGCTTTTCAGTTAACAGTTTTCAGTTGCCAGTTATAAGTAACTGTAATTGTTAATTGCGAACTGCTCAACTTTATTGGAGCGGAAGACGAGGTTCGAACTCGCGACCTATAGCTTGGAAGGCTATCGCTCTACCAACTGAGCTACTTCCGCTTATCGATTCACAACTTCAGATTCACGAATTACGATTGATTTCAACCGTTAATCTAAAATCTTTTAATCTAAAATCAATCGGTGGGGAGAGAAGGATTCGAACCTTCGAAATCTTGCGATAACAGAGTTACAGTCTGTCCCATTTGGCCGCTCTGGAATCTCCCCAACTTTATTTTAAAATGCTAACACTTTAAAATAAAAGAGCCTCCTATCGGAATCGAACCAATGACCTACTGATTACAAGTCAGTTGCTCTACCAGCTGAGCTAAGGAGGCTTTTAATTTTGTGCAATGATACGAAAAATCTTCATTTTTCATACTATTAACGTGTTTTTTAAAAACTTTTATCTTTTAAAAGAACTAACCTTTTCTTCTTGGCATAACGCCCTTTCCGAAAGGGAATGCAAATATACACACTTATATTTCACTTCAAAATAAATTTGAAAAAAAATAGCGAACATTTTTTGTTCGCTATCTCTTTATTTATGTTTTAAATTAATATTCACTTAATAATCAGATGCTTCGCTTTCACTTAAAATTGCTTTGTGTTCGCTTAATTTTGCACGAGTTTTTTCTTTGTGCTTGGTGATTTGTTTTCTTAACGACTCAATTGCTAAATCTGTCGCCTCTTCAAATGATTTACATTGTTCTTTAGCGAAGAGTGTTCCACCCGGCACAATAAGTTTAATTTCACTTATTTTATTAGCTTCATCCTCTACGTTCTCTAATTTTAAATACACTTCACCACTAATGATCTGGTCAAAAAACTGATCCAGCTTATTTGCCTTTTTCTGTATAAAGTCTAACAACTTACTGTCTGCACTGAAGTGGATTGATTGAACTCCGATTTTCATTTTTCCTCCTTTTTTTACGCCTTTGGATGGGCTTGTTTATAAATTGTTTTTAATCTTTCGATTGAATTGTGGGTGTAAACCTGGGTTGCCGCTAAACTGGCATGACCCAAAAGTTCTTTAATAGCATTTAAATCTGCGCCGGAATTTAACAAGGTAGTCGCATAACTATGCCGCAATACGTGGGGACTTTTTTTGTCATTGGTTGATATATGGTTTAGGTATAAGGTTACAATACGGTATATTAACTTCGGATACGCCGGTTTACCTGTATTGGTAACGATTAAGTTAAGCAAATTGTTGCTAAAATTCTGCAACTTTTTTTGTTCAATATAGTTACCCACCTGATTAGTAAGCTGTTTATTTATAGGTATAATGCGCTCTTTATTCCTTTTACCCAGAACTTTTATTGTGCCCGAATACATATCTACATCAATATCTTTTAACTGAATAAGTTCAGCTAAACGCATACCCGTACCAAATAATAATTCGATTACCAGATGATCGCGGATTGAAGCAAAACTGTTATCAAAGTATTGCTCAGCATCCAATAAATTATTCATTTTTTGCGAATCGACAAACACCGGAAGGCGTTTAGGGATTTTGGGCGCTTTAATTAAAACAGTGGGATTATGCTCCACTTTTTCTTCCCGCAATAAAAACTTATATAAACTTCTTAAAGCTGATACTTTCCTGTTGATGGAAGATTCTGATGTTTGTTTCTCCATTAAATCAACCATGTAGCTTCTAATGTGCGTATGTTTAACTTCAGGAAAACTGATTTCGAACGTATTGGCAATGTATTCTTCAAACTGATCCAAATCGGTTTGATAGGAGATTATGGTATGCGGAGAATAGCGCTTCTCGTGAGTTAAATAGGTAATAAAGCTTTTTAGCAACATTCAGTATCTCCTTACTCGGTACAAATATGAAGTTACAAATTGTTTTGATATAAAGAAATCATTAATTAATTGTTCAGTGTAAAGATTTCGATGGAGCACAAAACAAAAAAGTCCCGATCTAAAGATCGGGACTTCAATAATAACTATATCGTGAACAACTATGAAGTTGTATCTTGATTCATATTCTGAATGTAAACAGCATGTTTAATTTCAGTACGACGAGCAACGGATTTTTTCTCGTATGCTTGGCGACTACGTAGTTCTCTCAATACACCAGTTTTTTCAAACTTTTTCTTGAAACGTTTAAGGGCTTTATCTAATGATTCGCCGTCTTTAATGTTGATAATGATCATAACGCTGAAATACCTCCTCTCGTGGTTTTTAAATTTCCCATGTTATCAGGGCTGCAAATGTAAGCAAATAATTGAAAATGAGAAAGATTTTTAAAAAGATTTTTTGTGCTTTGCAATAATTGATTTATTACATTCTTTAACTACTTTTATTGATACATTATAAGATATGACAACAAGTAAAAAAGTTATTTCAATAGTCGCTGTTTTAGTGATTCTTTTGCTAGCAGTAATTTGCTACTACCGTTACTTCTTCGTTTTTGGCGAAGGCGTAAAAGCAGGCGAGCTAAACTACGTAGTAAAGAAAGGATATATTTTTAAAACTTATGAGGGCAAAATTATCCAGAGTGGAATTCGATCGCGAACAACAGGTACTGTACAAAGTAACGAATTTGAGTTCTCTATCTCTGATAAAGATATTGCTGAAAAAATGATGGCCAATAGTGGCAAGTTTTACGAATTACACTATAAAGAATACAAGAATTCGTTGCCTTGGCGTGGATTCAGTGTTTATGTGGTAGATAGTATCCTGACGGCGAAGTAGCTTTAGCGGGAGTACATAGTACATAGTACATAGTACATAGTACATAGTACATAGTACATAGTACATAGTAGAAACCTTCTATCGTGGAAATGGGTTTTTAATTTTATTCAAAAAAAATCCGGAGGCAGCGAAGCCCTCCGGATTACTCATAATATATATTTGGTTTGTTGTTTCTGATTAACTTTCCGCTTTAACCTTTCGGTTTTTAGCTTAATTTAATATTTCTCTGGCAATCACAATCTTTTGGATCTCCGAAGTCCCCTCTCCTATTGTACACAACTTGCTGTCGCGATAAAATTTCTCTACCGGAAAATCTTTGGTATAACCATAACCGCCGAATATTTGCACAGCCTCTGTAGCAACTTTTACCGAAACTTCAGAAGCAAAATATTTAGCCATTGCAGACTCCTTCGTCATAGGTAAATGTCTGTTTTTTAAATCGGCAGCCTGACGGATCAATAACTCTGCCGCTTCAATTTCAGTAGCCATATCAGCCAGCTTAAAACTAATGGCCTGAAAACTGGAAATTGGCTGACCAAACTGCTGACGTTGTTTTGAATATGAAACCGCAGCATCAAAGGCACCTTTTGCAATTCCTAAAGCCAAAGCCGCTATCGAAATCCTACCGCCATCTAACACCTTCATGGCTTGTTTAAATCCTTCGCCAACATTACCCAGTAGATTAGCTTTGGGTACACGGCAGTTATCAAAAATCATTTCTGTGGTTTCCGATGCCCGCATCCCCAGTTTGTTTTCTTTCTTACCTGCTGAAAAGCCTGGTGTTCCACGTTCTACCACGATCGCAGAAATTCCTTTTGAACTTCCTTGCTCACCGGTTCTCACCATTACCACCGCGATGTCTCCACTTTTACCGTGAGTAATCCAGTTTTTTGCTCCGTTAATAATGTAATCGTCGCCATCTTCAACTGCAGTTGTCATCATTCTCAATGCATCAGAACCGGTATTGGCTTCGGTTAACCCCCAGGCGCCAATCCATTCTGCCGTAGCTAATTTTGGCAGCCATCTTTGTTTCTGCTCTTCGTTTGCAAAAGCCAAAATATGGCCGGTACATAACGAGTTGTGCGCTGCCAAGGATAATCCTATTGAGCCGCAAACCCTCGCCACTTCAACAATTACATCAACATATTCCTGATAGCCTAGTCCTGAACCGCCGTATTCTTCAGGCACTAAAACACCCATTAATCCTAATTCGCCCAACTGCTTGAACAAATTCACCGGAAAATGTTGCGCTTCGTCCCACTCCATTATATTCGGACGAATATTCTTCTCGGCAAAATCGCGAACCATCGCTTTTACACTTTGCTGGGTTTCTGTTTCAGAAAAATTAAAGCTAACGCTCATAGTTTATATTTAGTAGATATGGGCAATAATAAACAAATATTTCATAGTTCATTCCCATCAAATATTTGCAGCGGCACAGAATGAAATGGTATTTGGTTCAATTAGTCAATCGGCTATTGAGAGACCTATCAAATTGATAAAGGAATGATTTTTTTATTTTTTTTCCAAAACCCCGCTATCAAAGCGGGAAAGTTAAAAATTAAAATATCCCACGAAACATTAAAAAGATATATATGGTGTGATTTGGTCGATTATTTTCTGATTCAGAATAACAATCTTTTTCAAATCCGAAGGATTATTGTAGTTCCCGTGTTGTTTTCTATACTGAATAATGGCATTTATCTGCTTGTAAGATAGATATGGATTGCTCTTCAAATCGTTAAACTGAGCAGTGTTAATGTTAACAATTTTTAAATCAATGCGACTCAAAGTAATCTGATCTCTGATTTCATCGTATTTGGCAGAATCTAAACCATATACTTCCATTAGTTGCTCTTTCTTATAAAACCCACCCAGGCGTTCCCTGTATTTAAGAATTCGATTGGCAAAAGCTCCTCCTATCCCTTTTATTTCATCTAACTGAGCAGAATCTGCCGTATTAATATCTACAATTACCGGAGCTTTTTTCACATACTCTTTTTTCTCATAAACAAAATCAGTTTTTTTGAAATTGTCAGGCTGATCTTCAATTCTCACAAATGGCCTTATTTTATCATACATGGCTGGCGAAATGGTATACATTTTTGCCAGGTCTTCTACCCTACGAAATCTTCCGCCTTTAAGGGTATAATTCACAATAACCTGCGCCTGCTTGGCAGATAAACCTAATTTTTGCCACCCTTCACTATCCAGTTGGTTAGGGTCGAAATTAAATAGCGTTACAACTTTGCCAGTGCTTGTACTTTCAATTCTATCTCTGGTATAATTAAAATTTTGCTGATCAGTTATTTCTATTTTCCTAATCTTAGCAAGCAAACCTGGATCATCTTTCTCCACAATACGAAAGTGATCATATACAATAGGTATGACTTTTAACAGCATGATCAAAAATATTAGAACCAGCAAACCATTGAATTCACCTTTACTGAAGCCAAAATGTTTATTAAGCCAAACTCTCATGTGCGATATGACGTGTGTATTATAAATATAAATCTTATTTTTGGGATTGCAAAGCTCACGGGTTTTGGCTATCAACAATCTAAGAATTACTATATGAAGATCATAACTACCTCTGAGTTTGCGAAAGCGACCAAGATAGATAAACTTGGTGTGCCAGGTTTAGCAGGCTTGATGATGGAGATCATGAAACTGAATGACATCAACGACGTTTTTGCTCAAAACCAACATTTTAAAGGCTTAGAGTTTGTAGATAAAATACTGGAAACGATTGGTGTTTCTATCGAATTTGATGATGATGATTTGAAAAGCATCCCGAAAACGGGGCCTTTTATTGCCATTGCCAATCATCCTTATGGCGGTGTTGAAGGCCTTGCTTTGGTTAAACTATTGTGCACCGTTCGCCCTGATGCCAAGGTGATGGTCAATTTTATTCTGAAGAAAATCCCTAATCTGGATGAATTTTTCGTAGCCGTAAATCCTTTTGAAAATGTTCAACATTCATCGAGCATCAGTGGTTTAAAAACAACGTTTGATTTATTGAGAAATGGAACGCCAATTGGGATTTTCCCTGCTGGTGAAGTATCTACCTTTAAACTAGACGCACAACAGGTTACCGACAGAATGTGGCATCCGGTGGTAGGTAAACTAATAGCAAAAGCAAAGGTTCCTGTAGTTCCTATATATTTTCATGGAAATAACGGTGTTTTATTCAACATCTTAAGTTTTATTCATCCAACTTTACGCACAGCAAAACTTCCTTCAGAGTTTTTGAATAAGCAAGGTTTAACCATTAAAGTTAGAATCGGCAAGGCTATTGCGCCATCAGAGGTTTCACATATGAACAGCAGTAATAAGCTGATGGATTTTCTACGAGCCCGCACCTATGCACTAGGCGTAGGTTTAGATGAGGAAAAAAGATTATTCAATCCACTGAAGCTATTCAAGATTAAGAAAAAACCTGCCGAAGTTATTGAAGAAACCTCGAGAGTTTTAATTAAGGGTGAAGTAGAAACACTGGAAGACTTTAGAGTTTGGACAGAAAAAAATTATGAAGTTTATATTGTTCCGACTCTTAAAATCCCAAATATTTTAAGAGAAATTGGTCGTTTGAGAGAAATCACTTTTCGCGAAGTGGGCGAAGGAACCAACAAAAAAATCGATCTGGATAATTACGATATTTATTATAACCACCTTTTTATTTGGGATAAGGAACTCGAAAACATTGTAGGTGCATATCGCATTGGTAAAGGCGATGAGATTTTAGAAAGTATGGGGCGCCGCGGCTTTTACCTTTCAGAACTTTTTAAAATGAAGGATCAATTCTACCCGATGCTTAAGCAGGGAATAGAATTGGGTAGATCATGGATTAGAAAGGAATACCAAGGGAAACCACTTCCATTGTTTTTATTATGGAAAGGTATTTTAAAATATCTGATCGATAATCCGCAGTATCGTTATATGTTTGGTCCGGTAAGTATAAGTAACAGTTTTTCGAAATTTAGTAAAGCGCTGATTGTAGATTATATTACCAAGAACCATTTCGATTACGAAATGGCAAAATATGTAAAACCAAGAAATAAATTCAAGGCGGATTTACTACCCATTTCTACCGACACTTTGGTTGATAGCAGCGAATCGTTTAAAGATTTGGATAGCATTATTGGCGACATTGAAAATTCACACATTAAAATACCTGTATTATTGCGCCAATACATGAATTTAAATGCAAAAATTATATCATTTAATATTGATCCGAAATTTTCTGATTGTTTAGATGGTTTCCTTGTGGTCGATACACACAATATTCCACCAGAGATGCTGGAAAAACTTGGCAAGAATTTATAGCTTTTAAATAAAAATACCCAGACATCCATCTGGGTATTTTTGTTATCAACTAACCTAAACTTTATAAATACTAACCAAATATTTATAGCGCAAATATGAGGTTACATTATTAAGAATAAATTAACTAATCGTTATAAAATTTATAAATGATTTAGATTTTAGCCGGGTAAAAACGATTGATTGATTTTCTTAGGCTATTATTTTTCGCATCATGATATCCGTTTGCTCCTCATCACCCATTTTAAATATATGCCTACTGAAGGGCACAAAACCATTTTTTTCGTAAAATCGAATCGCTTTAGGATTCTCCTCCCACACCCCTAGCCATATTGATTTTTTCATTTTTTTTCATAGCTATTTCTACAGCTTGATCATAAAGCAGCTGTCCAACTTTTTTACCATGATAATGTGCCTTTACATATATACGCTCTATCTCTAAAGCGTCGCTTTCCTGCAGCTCAGTCTGCGCATCGTTCATATTTACTTTGAGATAGCCAATTGGAATTTGATGATCACAGGCTATAAAAAATAATGAGTTAGGATGATTCAATTCAGTCTTAACTTTTTCAGCACTAAAACTTGTTTGTAGATATTGCTGCATTACCTCCTCAGTATTGCCCGATGCAAAAGTTTCATAAAAAGTTTCTCTGCCAATTTCCTGTATTATTTTGAAATCAGTTGAAGTAGCGATGGAAATTTTGATTGCATTCATTCAATTTGATTTAGGTTCAGCGTAAGTTAAAATAAACAAAAAAAGGTTACAACAATCGCTGTTGTAACCTTTATCTAAATTAACGCTCTCAATCTTTATGATTGTGATGCAAGGCTCTCACCCCTTGCGTTGGCAAAAGTAAGACTTTGAATTTAATTTCCAAATTTAAATTAAGCTTATTTTAATTTTTCTGGAGGTTTGATAAAATTGATGTTAACTTAATGTAAAGCCAATATCTAATCCTTCACATAAAGAAATTGTTGATTTTAAGTTAATATGGTGTAAATTTAAAATTACCAGTCATTTGCTTTAGTGAGCCTGCTATGAAAATTTTAATCAAAAGCTTTTTATTTGCCGCTTTGCTACTTTTAAATATAAAAGTAACAGCGCAGCAACATGCTTTTGAATTTTACGAAGGCACATTCAATTTCGAGCTTGATCCTTCGGTAAATATTCCGGTTAATAAAATCCCATCTAAGGCTGAAGCCATAAAATTTTATGAATCTATTGTTTTGGCGAATCCGCAAAAGCTCATTCAATCCCTTCAGGCTTACCAAATAAAACATCAGTTAAACGACTGGATTTATTATCAACTCATCCGGAAAACAGCCGAAGAGATAAGTCCGAAGGCGGAGAACTATTTCCGTTACACACTTTACAAATGGTTTTTATTAAGTAAGTGCGGATATGACGCTAAAATCGCCATTGGTAACGAGCAAGTGATTTTTTACATCAGGAATGATGAAGACATTAGCGATGTTCCGTTTTTTATGATCGACAAGCAAAAGTACATGTGTTTAAATTATCACGATTATGGAAAGCTTTTTCAACAAAGTGTTTACATCCCGCTTAAAATTAAAATACCTGAGGCTATAAATTCTTTTTCATACAAAGTAACCCGGATGCCTGATTTCAAGCCTGAAAATTACGAGGATAAAGATGTTCAATTCAGTTATAGGCAAAAAGTTTATCATTTCAAGCTAAAGGTTAACCAGGAAATTCAATCACTGTTTAAAAATTATCCGGTAGTGGATTACGCCAGCTACTTTAACATTCCATTGAGCAGGGAAACCTATGGCTCCTTAATTCCAATTTTAAAGGAAAACGTTAAAAAAATGGATCAGAAGAAAGGTGTTGATTATTTAATGCGCTTTACCCGTTATGCATTTCTTTACGAAGACGATGGGCTAAATTTCGGAAAAGAAAAACGGTTATCACCTGAGCAAACGTTATTAAATAAATACAGCGACTGTGATGACAGGGCAGCTTTATTTTTCTTTTTGGTAAAGGAAATATACAATTTACCGATGATTGCCCTGCTCTATCCCACTCATCTCACCATGGCCGTTCAGTTTGATAAGCCAGTTGGAGATGTTATCGTTTACAAAGACAGGAAATACTCTTTCTGTGAACCCACTCCTCAAACACAGGATTTAAAAATCGGGCAAATTTCTTCTGATTTGAAAAACACGCCATACGAAATCGTTTACGCTTATGACCCTATTAAGCGCTAATCATTCGCAAAATCTGATATTAAGCCAATATTAACAAAATGTAATGTTATTGCTAAGGAACTAAAACTGTTGGTCTTTTGAGTTATTTTCGATTTCGATGATCAGTAATAATCTAAAAACAATCCTATGTCAGCAGTAATTTATAATGTGATTAAAGAATTTTTTGTTGAGATCCATGGCCATCCGGTTAAGGCGAGGATTCTTTCACCAATAAATGATGAGAATAGCTTCAAGTTTCAGATTAGCTTATATTTCAAAAGTAAAAGCAATGCTGATGAAAGTGAGCCAGCCTCTACCTTTACTTCTTATGCCAATGCAGAAAGACATTTGTTGGCTTATCTGGAAGCTTTTCAAAACACTTTGGATTTGGGTGGTGAGGTAGCTGAAGGCAGTAGGTTTTAAAGATTTTCTTTATCATCTTTCTCTGGAGGGCGTTCAGAATCAATTACCTCCTGTTCAAATTTCGTTTTGTCTTCCTGATTTCTTTTGATCAAAAAGACGATTAGTAAAACAACGATTACTACAATTACAATTACAACTGGCAGATTTATACCCATGATTTTTATCTTTAGTGATCATCAACAACTATAAATATATGCCTAAATATTCTTGATGTTAACTGCGATTTTCTTGCTTAACATAATCATAATATTAATTTAACTTCTTGATCTTCTATCTTTGGGGAAATCCCCAAGAGTTAAATGAAAAAGAATAAATCCAGGTCGAAATCTGAATCGACAAGCAAAAAATTACGAAAAGAACTAGAATCAAAATTAGCCCTTGCATTTAATGAAGTTGTTAGCCAGTACGGCAAAGCAAAGAAAGCAGATAGCGTGATCGAGAAATTTGCAAAACAACTTTCGAAGAAAATCAAAATCGCTACAT
>NZ_AJLG01000061.1 GCF_000258495.1 Pedobacter agri PB92 | reverse complement strand
GCTACTTAAAGTATTTTTTACCGCTTTTGGAACAGTTGTTCCTTTAAATCAGGATCATTTACTTGGGGTATTTTATGCCATCTTACCCTGGACTGGAATTATGTTTCTCGGTTACGGCATTGGTGCATGGTATAAACAAGGATTTTCTGCAGAAATCAGGAAACAAAATTTGATGATTACTGGCTCGCTGACTATTTTTCTATTCCTTTTCCTGAGATGCATAAATCTGTACGGCGACCCTGCTCCGAGGAAAGAATACGATGATCTTTTCAAAAATCTACTGTCATTTTTTAACGTGAGTAAATACCCACCTTCATTGCAATATACCGCCATGACCATCGGAACTGCCATGTTATTTCTGGCTTTCACAGAGAAGATGAGCAATTGGTTTAGCCGAGTTACATCTGTTTATGGAGCAGTACCTTTTTTCTACTATGTGATTCACTTCTACCTTCTGCACACCATTTTAGTCATTGCCTTTTATGCTACCGGCTTTACCAACGAGCAAATTGTTCAGGTTCCGTTTTGGTTTCGCCCAAGTGATTTTGGATTTAGTTTGACCACGGTTTATGTGATTTGGATTGCTGTTATCATAGCGCTGTATTTACCCTGCAAATGGTTTAAAAAATACAAGGAAACACATAAGCAGTGGTGGCTAAGATATGTTTAAGATTGAAATTAATGATAGTATGCCATGAGTATAAATCGACGAGGAATTGCAATATCCCCGTAAAACAAAGATCATGCATAAGTCAAAAAAAAACCGCTGACAAATGCCAGCGGTTCGATACCTCAATCGGGATGATTTGAAATATTATTTTTTAGGTTTTGCGCTCATGTAAAATGTAAGCTTTCCTCCATTGGTAATATCAGCATGTTTAATTTGATGGTTGGTGATTTCTTTTCCATTCAGTAAAACCTTTTGAACGTAAACATTTTTATCGCTTTGCTTAATCGCTTCAACGGTAAATGTTTTCCCGTTTTCTAAATTAATTACAGCATTGTTAACCAATGGGCTACCTAATGAATATACATCAGAACCTGGTGCAACCGGATAGAATCCCATTGCTGAAAACATGTACCAGGCGCTCATTTGGCCGCAATCATCATTTCCACCCAAACCATCGGCAGTGGGTTTGTATTGCATATTTAAAATGTGGCGGATTTGAGCCTGACCTTTGTACACTTCGTCTGTCCAGTTGTAAAGGTAAGCCACATGATGTGCCGGCTCGTTTCCGTGAACGTAACCACCAATAATGCCTTCTCGTGTAATGTCTTCCGTATGGGCAAAAAACTCATCCGGCAAGTGCATACTAAACAATGAATCCAAGCGAGCTGCAAATTTCTTTTTGCCGCCCATTACCTCAACTAAAGAAGCCGGATCATGTGGAACGAAGAAACTATAGTTCCAGCTATTTCCTTCGATAAAACCCTGTCCTTCCGTATCCTTTGGATCAAAAGCTTTTTTGAAGCTACCATCAGCCAAACGCGGACGCATAAAACCTGAAGCGCTATCAAAATTATTCCTCCAATTATTTGAACGTTTTATAAACTCATTATACACATCCATACGGTTCAGTTTCTTCGCAAGCTGTGCAATGGCCCAATCGTCATAGGCATATTCCAGCGTATTGGAAACAGAAACGCCACTTCTTTCAGCAGGAATATATCCTTTATCCATATAATAACCGATTCCTTCATAGTCGCGGTGTTTCGCAGTTGTTACACAGGCATCTAAAGCTTTGTTGGCATCGCCATTATAAGTGCCTTTAATAATCGCATCAGCTAAAACCGAAACACTATGATAACCACTCATACACCAGTTATCGTTGGCATAATGCGACCAAATCGGCAACATTTTCAGGCTGCTTTGATCGTAATGCGCCATCATCGATTTCACCATATCATTGCTTCGCCCTGGCTGCATAATGTTAAAGAAAGGATGTAGGGCCCGGTAAGTATCCCACAGAGAAAATGTGGTATAATTGATAAAACCTTCAGCTTTGTGTATGCCCTGATCTAAACCTTTGTATTCACCATTCACATCGGTATAGGTAGTTGGATTAATGAACGAATGGTATAGCGCTGTATAGAAATTAATTTTATTATTGTTTGATGTATTAACCTGGATTTTATTTAACTCTTTGTTCCAGGTGGTTTGAGCCTGCGTTTTCACTTTTTCAAAATCCCAACCAGATATTTCGGTACGCATATTCTGCAAAGCATTTTCCTGACTCACCGGCGATAAAGCAAACTTGATTTTCACCTTCTCGCCTTCCTGTGTATCAAAATCAAAATACATTTTCAGCTTTTTACCGGCAATTTCCGGGAAGTTTTGATCCTGGTTAAACTTGCCCCAAAAACCGCGGTAAGCCTGTTTAGCATCATAACTTTTTCTGCCATAATTCTTAAATGGCTTTGAGAAACTCATTGCAAAATAAACCGTTCTGGTTCTTGCCCATCCATTGGTTTGGCGATAACCGGTTACCAAAGTATCATTAACCACACGAACGTAAGTCCATACCGTTTTATCCTCATAATTATAAATTCCGGCCATCAAATCTAAAATGATATGCGATTGATCTGATTTAGGAAAAGTGTACTGATGCATACCGACACGATTGGTCGCTGTTAATTCGGCTGTGATGTTATCATCATCAAGTTTTACTTTGTAATAACCAGCTTCAACTTTTTCATTGGCATGTGAATAGGCTGAACGGTAACCTGCTTTAGGGTTATCGGCAGTACCTGGATTTAACTGCAGTTTTCCTTGCGTAGGCATAATCAGGAAATCGCCTAAATCCGAATGACCGGTTCCGCTGAAATGCGTATGGCTGAAACCCGTTATGGTTTTATCTTCATACTTATAACCTGCACAGTATTTGTAAACATCACCATTGTATTTTCCATTTACTTCGTAAGATAAAGTATCTGTTTCAGGACTTAATTGTACTGCACCAAAAGGAACAGTTGCCCCTGGATAGGTGTGTCCCATTTTCGACGTTCCAATAATTGGTTTAACATATTGGACCAAATTCTGCTGAGCCGATGCCACGAATGATGACAAAAGAAGACAAGGCAGGATTAATTTTTTTAATCATATTCTGAAAAAATTGATTGTATTTTGTTTTAAAATTCTAAGGTATTAATTAAAATGCGAATGTGCATATAAACTTTGACTAAATCGTTTAACCAACATAAAAAATACAAAGTTGCAATAATACAAGTTACGATAGCCGTCTTTGCGAAATCGATTTTTCATCGATTGAAGCAATCTCATTGCACAATCGTTTACTAAACAAGATTGCCGCGTTCCAATAAAAAACCAAAACTCGAAAGACGATTGCAAGGTTGAAAGTTTATTTCACCGTTTTAGGTACGCTAAACCAGATTGAAGCGGATACCGGCCCATGAGCCTTAGGCCTGCAGGCGTATGAGCGAAAAGCTGGACGAACATTAATAACAACGCTGGTTCTGCTTTCCAACACAACTCACTTTCGCTTTTTACAAGTAACTGACTTGCTTTAAATAATTTCAGGTAAATAAACCTTATTTTTGCATCCTATTATTTTAAAATGAGTAAACACGGTAGAATTCTGGTTGCCATGAGTGGCGGGGTTGATAGTTCGGTAGCAGCTGTAATGTTGCATGAGCAAGGTTATGAAGTTATTGGCTTAACCATGAAGACCTGGGATTATGCCAGCGCCGGCGGTAGCAGCAAAGAAACCGGATGTTGTTCTTTAGATAGTATAAATGATGCCCGTACACTTGCTGTAAATTATGGTTTCCCACATTATATTTTAGATATTCGTGATGAATTTGGCGATTATGTAATTGATAATTTCGTTGATGAATATTTAGCTGGAAGGACACCAAATCCTTGTGTTTTGTGTAATACACATATTAAATGGGAAGCATTGTTAAAACGTGCCAATAAACTGGATTGTGAATTTATTGCCACCGGGCATTATGCAAACATTCGCCAGCAAGATAGTGGCCGTTATGTAATTTCTAAAGGTAAAGACGAAAACAAAGATCAATCTTATGTGCTTTGGGGTGTTTCTCAGGAAAACCTTTCCCGTACTAAATTCCCCTTAGGCAGTTTTGCGAAATCAGAGATCAGGCAGATGGCTTTAGATATGGGACAGGAAGAACTGGCTAAAAAAATCGGAGAGTTATGAAATCTGTTTTGTTCCTGATAATGATTACAGGGCTTTCTTGAAACATAAAGTTGAAGATTTAGAAGATAAGGTTGCCGGCGGAAATTTCATTTTAAGTAATGGAATGGTTGTAGGGCAACATAAAGGTTATCCTTTTTATACCATTGGTCAGCGTAAAGGTTTGGGCGTTGCTTTTGGCGAACCGATGTTTGTTACTCAAATTTTGCCGGAAAGCAATACCGTTGTTTTAGGCAAAGCCGAAGAATTGGAACGTAAAGAAGCCATGGTTCGTAATATCAACCTGATCAAATATGCTAGCATTGAAGAGCCAATGAACGATGTGATTACTAAGATTCGTTACAAAGATGCTGGTATGTTAAGTACCATCGTTCAGGAAAAAGACAGGATGCGTGTGGTTTTTGATCACAATGTATCAGCGATTGCTCCTGGCCAATCGGCCGTATTTTATGAAGGCAACGATTTACTAGGAGGCGGATTCCTGGTTTAAGTATTCTAGCAGATAACATACATCCCAACCATCCGGTTGGGATTTTTTTTTGCCTGCATATTCTATATTGCGCTAACCTATTCTGTAGTTCATCAAACAAAAAGCTTTAAAATTTCCTTTATAAATGAAAGTTTAAAAGCAATACTCCATGAATCATAGCCGCAGGCCCTTTCAACCCATAGAAAATTACGGAATTATCGGAAACCTTAAAACCGTAGCGTTGGTTTCGTTACAGGGATCAATCGATTTTATGTGTGCGCCAAAATTTGATTCGCCAACTGTATTTGCTACGATGTTGGATTCACAGCGTGGAGGATTTTTTGCAGTAGAACCAGATTTGAAGAACTTTACCAGCAAGCAACTTTATTTACCTGGAACAGCAATTTTATTAACAAGATATTTTTCTGATTCTGGAATAGCTGAGCTAACCGATTTTATGCCAATTCAAAAAGGAAATAAAACACTTACCAGTGCTATTGTAAGGCAAATTAAAACAGTTAGAGGAAGTATAAAGTTTAAGGTAAGTTGTGTACCGCGATTTGGTTATTCAGAAAGTGATCACGAGGTTGAATGCCTTGAAAAAGAAATCAGATTTACATCTGCCGAAGAAAAACTTCAAATCAAGATGTTATCGGATAAACCCCTTACCGTTAGAAAAAAGAATGGTTACGCTGAGTTTACCTTGCACGAAACGGAAGTGGCTACGATCGTTCTGGAATTTTTACCGGAAGATCATCAAGGACAAGAACTGGAATTTTATCAGCAGGATGCCTACCATCAAACTAAAGATTTTTGGGTAAAATGGATTAATAAAACAAGTTATGATGGAAGATATAGCGAGTTAATACGGCGTTCGGCGATTACACTTAAACTTCTTACGTCTGCCGAGTTTGGCTCTGCTGTAGCCGCACCTACTTTTGGTTTGCCCGAAGCGATTGGCGGAAATCGAAACTGGGATTATCGCTTCACCTGGATTCGTGATGCTGCTTTTACCATGTACGCATTTTTGAAACTGGGTTTCTTTGATGAAGCAACGGCATTTATCGACTGGATCTTTAACCTTTGTCAAAAAATTGATTTGCAACTGGTTTACCAGATTGATGGAAATCCCAAACTCCATGAAAAAGAACTCAAACACATGGAAGGTTATCGTGCTTCAAAGCCGGTAAGAATTGGAAATGAGGCGGCTACGCAATTACAGATTGACATTTACGGTGAGCTGATCGATACCATCTACATCTATAATAAATCATATAAGCCTATTACCTATGAATTCTGGACGTTGATAGAGAAACAGATTGTTCAGGTAATTAAGAACTGGAAAAAACCTGATCATGGTATTTGGGAAATCAGAAGTGAGAAAAAAGAGTTTCTGCACACCCGGTTAATGTGTTGGGTAGCCATGGACCGGGCAATAAAGATTGCTGAACACCGCTCCTTCCCTTATCCGGAGAACGAATGGCATCAGGTTCGAAGCGATATTTACAACGACATTTATCATAACTTTTGGAATGAAAAACGAGGCGCATGGGTGCAGTATAAGGGTGCAGAACATGTTGATGCAAGCGTTCTGCTAATGCCACTTACGCATTTCATCTCACCTATTGAACCACGATGGCTATCTACCTTAAAAGCCATTGATGAAGAACTTTTAGTAGATGTACTGGTTTACCGCTATAATAACGGCATGACCAAAATAGATGGTTTAGATGGAGAGGAAGGTACGTTTAATATGTGTTCGTTTTGGTTTATTGAAGCATTAGCCAAAAGCGGAGAAGTAGAACGGGCCGTGGAAAATTTCGAAAAGATGATTGGGTATTCCAATCACCTGCTCCTTTTTAGTGAGGAACTTGGTAAAAAAGGCGAGCATTTAGGTAATTTCCCTCAGGCATTTACGCACCTTGCTTTAATTAGTGCGGCGGTTGAATTAAACAAACAGATTGGGCGAAGAACAAGTAAGCTTTAACTTACTGTTCTTCGTAATGATAGGTTAAGCCGCCATCTACAAAATAAGTAGATCCGGTAACGTAACCAGCCTCGTCTGATGCTAAGAAAGCAACTACCGCAGCAACATCTTCTACTTTGCCCATTCTTCTCATTGGAATGTTATCCAACAATTTCTCTAACTGTTCCTTATTATTTAACAGATCCTGATTTATCGGTGTAGTCACCGCTCCCGGTGCAACATTATTAATCCTGATATTCAATGGTGCCAATTCGGTTGCCAGATTTCGCGTTAACATCTTCATCGCACCCTTGCTTGCACAATATGCAGAGAAATGTGGGAACACAATTTCTTCATGTACCGAACTCATGTTAATGATTGTACCGGCTCTTTTCTCCCTTTTACAATATTTTACAAAAGCCTGAATGCCAAAGAAAATGCCTTTTAAATTGGTATCCATTACGATGTCGTAATCTTCTTCGGTTACTTCCCAAAAATCGGCTTTCTTTTCCAGGCCCGCATTGTTCACAAGGATATCAAGCGATCCAAAAACGGCTACTGCATCATCAATAAGCTTGATTACATCTTTAGTTTTGCTTACATCCGCAGCTAAAAATTTAACTCTCCTACCCATCTTTTCAATTTCCGCAATTAATTCCTCGCCTCTTTCGTCAAATTTACGCCCGTTAAGAATAATGTCTGCGCCTTCTTTTGCCAGACGTAAAGCGCAGGCTTCTCCTATTCCCTGACTACTTCCTGTAACTAATGCTATTTTATTTTCGAAACGATTCATCATAAGTTTTTTTAAGAATAAAGTTATTTTAGCTGAGAATGTTTTAACGGATATAAAACTAACTGCTTCAGGTTAATGATGTATTGACCTTTTAGCACCCCAAAGGAGTAGCATTTTCGTTATAAAAAATGGTTTTTACTTCGGTTTTGTATATTTTTATGCGTTTGGATAATGTGATCCCTATTTCTATTATGCGATTACAATGTCTCCTTTCAATTGTATATTCTCAATAGTAAATAAATGGTTAGTTATTACCGGAATTTGAAATGCATAAAAACTTAAAATGAGTCAAAATAAAAACTACGACGCAGAATTTTGCGGAAATCTTGCCATTCATCAAACCAACTCGATACAAGATTTCGGATTTCTGATCGTTCTGGAAATTGCATCACTTGACATCATTCAGGTGAGCGAAAATGTTGAGGCGATCATTGCAAAATCTGCGAAAGAAAGTATCGGAACGAATTTTAGAGATTATGTATCCGCAGAAGACCTGAGCCGATTTAAACTTGAAATTAATAAAGGTATAAGAACCCGTTTACCATTTCAATTTCCATTAGTTTCTGCTACAGCTACTGTTCCGGTAAATATTCTTGCGCATGTAAAAAAGGATTTAGTCATTTTAGAAATAGAGAAAATTGATGAAGAGCCAGAGCGCAGTTTTACCGAAGTATTTCAAGGCGTAAGGTCGTTTATTTCTACCCTGGAAAGTACCGATAACCTGCAGGAAGTCTGTGAAGCCAGTATTAAAGAAATTCGAAAAATAGCAGGCTTTGATGGCATCCGCATGTACCAGTTTGATAAAAATTGGAATGGAACAGTTATCGCCGAAGAAATAACCGGAGAGCTGGAAAGTTATCTCGGGCAAACCTTTCCTGCTTCTGATGTACCGAAACAAGCCAGGGCACTTTACCTTAAAAACCCATTCAGGTTAATCCCTAACAGAAATTATAAAACCATCAAGCTGTTCCCCGTAATTAATCCAATAACCAATGGTTTTTTAGATTTATCAGACTGTAATTTGCGTAGCGTAGCGTCGGTGCATTTGGAATACATGGCCAATATGAACGTAACAGCCTCGATGTCAATACGTGTGGTTATTGATGGTATTTTGTGGGGTTTAATTTCCTGCCATCACATTACCAGCAAATATTTGAGCATTGAAAGCCGGTCGATCTTTGATTGGTTAAGCCTTGAAATATCTTATCGCATTTCATCCATTATCAAACATGAAGAATTAGTAGGTAGTGCCCGTTTGCTACAACAACGAACGGTAGTTACAGACTTAATTTATGCTGAAGATGATATCATGAAAGGAATCTTTTCTGATGAAAACCAAAACCTGCTTTCGTTGTTTAATGCTACTGGTGCGGCATTAAGCCTGAATGGGAAAATTAAAACAACCGGAATGGTGCCAGAAATGGATCAACTGGAAAACCTGACGCTGTGGCTGGAAGGAAAAGGAATAAATAAAATATTTACAAGTCAGAATTTAGGCGAAACTTATGAGGAAGCAAAAGCATATCCAAATGTTGCAAGCGGATTGCTGGCCATTCCTATAGATGCCGGAAAAGGTGACTTCTTACTCTGTTTCAGACCGGAGGTAATCCAGAATATCAAATGGGGAGGTGATCCGAACCAGGCGATTACATTTGAGAAGGATGGGGTAAACTACCATCCCCGTAACTCATTTAAACTTTGGATGCAAACCATTTATGGCCAATCAGATGATTGGAAAAAAACTGAAATTGAAATGGCCGAATCATTAAGAAACTTCTTATTTGAATTTAAGGCGAAACAAATTTACAACTAAACGAATGACTGATCAGGTAACTAAAGCGACGTCAAAAAGATACGATAAATACATTGTTGCAATTGGAGCTTCGGCGGGTGGTTTAGAAGCCATACATGAATTTTTTGATCATATGCCTACAAATGCGAGTTTCTCATTTGTGGTTATTCAGCATTTGTCGTCAGATTATAAAAGTCTTTTAGTTGAGCTCGTAGCCAAGCATACCCACATGAAGGTTTTCGAAGCCGCAAACGACATGGCCATTCAGCAGGATTGTGTTTACATTATCCCCAACAACAAACTAATGACGGTAAGCCAGGGCCGGCTAAAACTGGCAGAAAAGTCTCAAATTAAGGCTCCGAATACCGCTATCGATCACTTTTTGTATACACTGGCAGAAGATAAAAAAGAGAAAGCAATTGCAATCATTCTCTCCGGAACGGGAACTGATGGTACCAAAGGTATTCAAGCCATAAAAGAATATGGTGGAATGGTTATCGCACAGGAACCTTCTACCGCAAAGTTCGATGGGATGCCTAACAGTGCCATTTCATCAGGCAATGTCGATCATGTTTTATCTGCTCCTGAAATGCATCAGGAACTTTTCAATTATGTGAATGAAGAGCCGATTAAAGTACTTGAAAATGGCAAAATAAACGAGCAGCTTTTAGATGAAATCTTCAAAATGGTTCATTTGCAAAGTGGAAACGACTTTAACCTGTACAAAACACCAACCATCATTAGAAGGATTGGCAGAAGAATGAACGAAAATAATATTCGAACGCTCGATCAATATGTTCATTTTTTAAAAAGCAATCAAAAGGAAGTGGCTATTCTTGGCCAGGATTTCTTAATAGGTGTTACAAAATTTTTTAGGGATAAAGGCGCTTTTGAAGCATTTGCCGATCAGATTGCCCGCATCGTTGAACAAAAATCAGACGGTGATACTTTAAAAATATGGGTTTGTGCCTGCAGCACCGGGCAGGAGGCTTATACCGTTGCCGCTATCGCGAATGAAAGTGTTGCAAAATCAGGAAAGAAAATAGACATTAAAATTTTCGCTACAGATATCGACGAGAAAAGTATCGAAATTGCCTCACGAAACCAGTACCCATCAAATATTAGTAAAGAGATTCCGGCAAAATACTTCAAAAAATATTTCGCTCAGGATGGCAAATTTTACGGCGTTATTGCTTCTATACGTAAACAGGTAGTTTTTGCTAAACATGATGTAATTAAATCGCCGCCATTCATCAAAAACGATATGGTAACCTGCCGCAACATGCTTATTTATGTTAATAGCATCTTGCAGGAAAAAATCCTGTCTATTTTCCACTTTTCTCTGGTATCCGGCGGTTACTTAATGTTGGGTTCGAGTGAAACAGCATCATCATTAAAAGCCGGATTAACAGAAGTTTCGAGCAAATGGAAGATTTACCAGAAAACTGGAACAATCAATTATTCTACTTACAACACCTATAATACGGGCTCGAGATCGCTCTCAGTTCAGGATAAAAAAAGTGCTCATGCTAATGATTTTTCTGTTAGCCCGATTGAAAAATCTTTCAACCAGTTTCTAACACGGGATTTGGGTTATGTGGGCATATATGTAGATAAATCCTATATCATGCAAGATGCCATAGGCGACTACCGGCAGTTTCTATCATTACCAAAAGATAAAATCGAGCTCAACATCTTAAAAATGGTGCCGAAAGAAATTTCGATTATTTTGAACACCGCATTAAGAAAAGCCTGGAAAGACAATAAAAGCACTCATCTTAAACGTGTTAGATTTGCGAATAGAAATAAAGATACTTATCTAAATATTTCTATACAGCCGCCCGAAAAAAAGAATCCTAGTGGTTCTACCATGATTATTTTTGGCGAAAGTACCCTGGAAACTATTCCAGATAAGGATGATTTGGGTATGGTGGCTTACCATGATGGCGACCAAAACGAATACATTTTTGAGCTGGAGGCTGAACTGAATGAAACCCGGAATAATCTGCAGTTGGCCGTTGAGGAGATGGAGACTACGAATGAAGAGCTTCAGTCTACCAATGAAGAATTGCTTTCTGCCAATGAAGAGTTGCAATCCAGCAATGAAGAACTTCAGTCGCTGAATGAGGAATTACATACACTAAATACAGAGCACCAGGTAAAAATTAAGGAATTAATTGAACTGAACGATGACTTAGATAACTATTTCCGGAGTACCGATATCGGGCAGATTTTTGTTGATTCGGGTATGTTCATCCGGAAATTTAATGCTGCAGCAATCAGCATGGTTAATTTGATTGAAGCTGATATTGGCCGTTCCATTGAACACATTTCAAACAACATCAAGGCAGAAAATCTCAACGTCGATATCCAATCGGTTTTAAAAACAGGTAATGTTGTAGAAAAAGAAGTTCAAATTAAAAATGGCAATAGCAGTTTGATGCGCATTATGCCCTACATCAGAAAAGATAAAAAAACGGATGGTGTAGTGGTTACTTTTGTCGATATTTCGAAACTTACCGAATTGAGCAACATCATTAGTGGTGTATTTAATGCCAGCTTAAACGGTGTGATTGCGTTTAAAGCTGTTCGAAACAAACATCATTTTATTACTGATTTTGAATGTTTGTCGTTTAACGATGCTTCATTAAGAATTCTTAAAAAAGAGCATAAAGAACTTTTCAAGGGTAAAATGCTCGAAAACCTTCCTGAAATTTCTGAAGGTAATTTATTCAATAAATATATTAGTGTAGTGGAAAAAGGTACGCCGCTACAATTCGAGTTTAAACTGGCAGATAAGGTTTGGATTGAAATTGTTGCCGTTAAAATGGCTGATGGATTTGCTGCAACCATTACGGATATTACCAAACAAAAACTATCAGAAGAAAAACTAAAACGCAACTATAACGAACTGCTTGGAACCAGAGAAAATTTAAAGGAACTAAATACCGAACTGGAACAAAAAATTCTGGAACGTACGGTTAAACTTTCTGAAAGCGAAGAACGTTTCAACCTGGTATCAAAAGCTACGAATGATACCATTTGGGATTGGAACCTGGCGAACAACACCATGTGGCGAAATGATAATTTCGCTACCATGTTTGGTTATGAAAATAATCCGGATAACCAGAATATTTCTTTCTTTTTTGATACCATTCACCCTGATGACCGCGAGCGTGTAAAAGATAGTGTTTATGAGGCCATCAATAATGCCGAAACGCAGTGGACCTCACAATATCGTTTACAAAAAGCAGACGGAAGTTACGCTACCATTCTCGATCGTGGGAGCATTTTATTAGATGATAACGGCATTCCGTACCGAATGGTAGGCTCCATACTTGACATTACTGTACTCATAGATACGGAAACAAAGTTAAATTCTACCGAGAAAAAATTCAGGAAAATATTTGATTCAAACGTAATTGGGATGATATTTTCTGATGTGGAAACCGGCAGAATTGAAACGGCGAACAAAGTTTTTATAGAGATGCTGGGCTATACCACAAAAGACCTGGAAGATGGTTTAATCAAATGGGGTGACATTACCCCTCCAGATTTCTTACCAATTAGCAAGATCTCAGCAGATTTGGTGAAAAATGAGGGTTTCTGCCCGCCGTTTGAAAAACAATATATTACCAAAAGTGGCAAAACCATTGATGTATTGGTGGGTTCGGCAATTTTAGACGACGAAGATCGCAAAGATGCAGTGTCGTACATTATCGACATTAGCAAGCAAAAGCACAATGAAAAACGGAGAACTGAACTTCAAAAACTCATTAAAAAACAACAGGACGAATTTTATAGCATTTTCAAAAAAGCACCTGCTTTGATCAGTATCCGGAGAGGGAAAGATCTTGTTTACGAATTTGTGAACGAAGCTTTTATTCAGTTCGATGGTGGAAGTGATTATATTGGCAAAAAGCAGCTAAAAGATGGTTCGCAGTTCGAAACCCAGGAGCTGATTAGTATTGAGCAAAAGGTACTTGAAACAGGAGAAACCTTTGTTGCTAATTCTTACAAACTGCAGCAAAAGGATGAGAAAACAGGCAAAACAAAAGATAGCTGGTTTGATATCATTTTAAACCCGGTATTTTCAGATAGTGGCGCAATTGATGGTGTTGCATTTTTCGCTTTCGAGGTAACCGATTTAATGATCGCTCAAAAAGCAACTAAAGACCTCATGAACAAAAAAGATGAGTTTATGAGTATTGCCAGTCATGAATTAAAAACCCCGATTACCAGTATTAAAGGCTATTTGCAGTTTGCCTTAAAAATGGCACAGCAAGAAAAGTTTGAACATATTTCTGGCTTTATTGATAAGGCAACCAAACAGATCGGCAAACTTACATCTTTGGTTGATGATTTATTAGATGTAACACGGATTCAGGCAGGTAAAATGGTTTTCACTTTTTCTGACTTTAATATCAATGAAGTGATTGAAGAATCTGTTGATGGCTTGCAGGGAAGTTTAGGGAATCATTCTGTAACCATGAATATTCAGCAGGATGTGGAGGTGCATGCAGATAAAAATAGAATTGAGCAGGTGGTATCAAACTTTCTGTCGAACGCACTCAAATACTCACCACACGCTAATGAAATTGTTATAAAAACCGAGCTAAAGGAAAATGCTTTAAGAGTTTCCGTTCGTGATTTCGGTATCGGAATTCCCAAAGATAAGTCTGAGTATATTTTTGATAGATTTTTTAGAGTGGAAGAGTCTTCTCACTTATTCTCCGGCTTAGGCTTAGGCCTATATATTTCCGCTGAAATCATTGATCGCCATAATGGAAAAATCGGAGTGGATAGTGAAGAAAATAAAGGTGCAGAATTTTGGTTCGAGTTACCTCTATAAAAGGTTTACTACAACATCATAAATTCGAATTAAGGCTGATGACTTACAACAAGCATCGGCCTTTATTATTTATAAAAGCAAACGCTAATCTACCGCCACATTCTCCAGAGGGGAACATCATTCGAATTAATTTCGTTATTAATCTCGTCCCAGAATGATCTGCTGATATCATTTATGCCGCTAATAGTGCGGTTCTGCTCTTTATTGTTTTGGTGAATTGTTGATTCGTTTTCCTGACTGTTATTGTGATAATTTTCTTTATTGATATCCATAGCTAATAGGTTGAACTATATTTTTAACAGCTATGGCAATGAAATGTTTATTACAATTTTAATTTGGTTTGTAATATTGCTGAAAGACACCGTTCAGCCATTGCAATATCAGTAACTACAGAAAAAAAAATGGCACCCAAAAAGGTGCCATTTTTTAGGTTAAGATATTTTAAGCTAAATCGAACCGATCAAGATTCATGATTTTAGTCCAAACCTTTACAAAGTCATCTACGAATTTTTGTTTCGCATCCGAACTGGCATAAACCTCTGCAATTGCCCTTAACTCTGAGTTTGAACCAAATACAAGATCAGCCCGGGTTGCGGTCCATTTTGGCTGCCCGGTTTTACGATCGCTTCCCAGATATACTTCTTTGTCATCAGAAACTGCTTTCCAAGCAGTGTTCATATCAAGCAAATTCACAAAAAAATCATTGCTCAGCTGGCCTGGCCTGTGGGTAAAAACACCATTTTTTGAACCATCAAAATTGATATCCAATGTTCTCAACCCGCCTAACAGCACGGTTAATTCTGGCGCAGTTAAGGTAAGTAAATGTGCTTTATCTATTAATAATTCTTCAGTAGAAACGGTAAATTTTGTTTTGCTATAATTTCTGAAACCATCTGCTTGTGGCTCCAGATAACCAAACGATTCCACATCAGTCTGATCTTGAGCGGCGTCCATCCTACCGGCAGTGAACGGTACTTTGTTAGCATAACCACCATCGCTGATGGCCTTTTCAACTGCTGCTGAGCCAGCAAGTACAATTAAATCGGCAAGAGAAATCTGTTTTCCATCTAACTGCGAAGTATTGAAATCGTTTTGAATGCCTTCCAGTATGTTTAATACTTTTTGCAGTTGTGCAGGATTGTTCACTTTCCAATCTTTTTGAGGCGCTAAACGAATTCGGGCACCATTTGCACCACCACGTTTGTCAGATCCTCTGAAGGTAGAAGCCGAAGCCCAGGCAGTAGCTACTAGTTCAGAAACACTTAAGCCTGACTGCAGCACTTTCGATTTCAATATCTCTGCATCAGCTTCATTTACCAAGGCATGATTCACTGCTGGAATCGGATCTTGCCACAATAATTCTTCCTGAGGAACATCTGGACCAAGATAACGGGCCGCTGGTCCCATATCGCGGTGCGTTAGCTTAAACCAGGCTCTCGCAAATGCATCAGCAAACTGGTCAGGATTTTCCAAAAATCTTCTGGATATTTTTTCATATGCAGGATCAAATCTCAACGATAAATCCGTGGTAAGCATTGTTGGCAAATGTTTCTTTGAACCATCAAAAGCATCCGGAATGATCGCATCAGCATTTTTAGCTACCCACTGGTGTGCACCAGCCGGGCTTTTGCTCAACTCCCAGTCGAAAGCAAATAAGTTCTCAAAAAAATTGTTGCTCCATTGCGTTGGCGTGGTTGTCCAGGTTACTTCAAGGCCACTGGTAATGGCATCTTTCCCTGCTCCAGAACCGTAATTGTTATGCCATCCAAATCCCTGACTTTCAATTCCCGCAGCTTCAGGTTCCTTACCTACATAATCTGATGAGGCTGCTCCATGTGTTTTACCAAATGTATGTCCTCCGGCAATTAATGCCACAGTTTCTTCATCATCCATCGCCATGCGACCAAAAGTATCTCGGATATCTTTTGCCGCTAAAACAGGATCTGGATTACCATCCGGACCTTCAGGATTTACATAAATTAAACCCATTTGTACTGCGGCAAGTGGTTTCTCCAGATTACGGGAGTGCACATCGCCATCGGCATCATCATCACTTACTAAAACACCACCACTTTCAGAAACACCGTCTGATCCATGAGCGTAACGAACATCGCCTCCCAGCCATGTTTTTTCTGATCCCCAGTAAACAGATTCGTCTGCTTCCCAAACATCTGCCCTGCCACCTGCAAAACCAAAAGTTTTAAAACCCATTGATTCGAGGGCAATATTCCCGGTCAGGATCATCAAATCTGCCCAGGAGATTTTGCGACCATATTTTTGTTTAATCGGCCAAAGTAATCTTCTTGCTTTATCAAGACTTACATTGTCAGGCCAGCTGTTTAAAGGCGCAAACCGTTGCAAGCCTGCACCTGCACCACCCCGGCCATCGCCTACCCTATATGTACCGGCACTATGCCACGCCATACGGATAAACAATCCACCATAATGACCAAAATCTGCCGGCCACCATTCCTGAGAATCAGTCATCAAAGCATGTAAATCAGCTTTAACAGCTTCTAAATCAAGGCTATTGAAGGCTTCTACATAGTTAAACTCTTTATCCATCGGATCAGATAAAGTAGAGTGTTGACGTAAAATATTGAGCTTTAATTGATTTGGCCACCAGTCGCGGTTTCGGGTACCGCCACCGCCTACATTTTGCTTCATGCTACCATTGTGAAAAGGGCATTTGCTGATGTCGTTTGAGTCTTTTTCCATTAGTTAAAATATTTATAGGCTGAACAAATGCCCAAACCATGTGTTTTGATAGTATTATAAAATTAGGAGATTAATAGCGATAATCCCAATCATTTAATTCTATATTTTAATAGCCAAAATCTATTATCAGATAGCATTTTTCCGAAACTTTAATTTTGAAATGTTGTTCTTCAATAAATTGATATAGCTATGATAGATACAGAAAACCAGAATCCTGAACTGGAAAATGATAGAAACGACCAGGAAGCATTAAGCCAGAAGGCTTTAGGAAATACTTCATTAGAAGAACATCCCGAACAAAATAACAACGATATCTTAAGTACACCAAAAATTTCCGGAACGGGATCAAATAATGCCGGCGCTGCTCCAGAGTCGCTTATTGTTCATGAGGATAAAGAGGGAGAAGACAGGTACGAGCAAGGGGAAGATAAATCGATTTAGAACTTATTCAAACACCTATCATCATTTTTACTTTAGCTAAGGCAATGGGGTAATTATTTTCTCTATTTTTAATTATTATGAGAAAAATTATTCTAACCTATGTATTTCTCTTTGCGCTACATGCAGGTGCACAAGAATCAAAAGTCGATCTCTCAGGGTTTAAAAAAAACGGATCTGAAGTTCGCATTAATCAGAAGATTATTACCTTAACCTGGCCAGCTGGCAACAACCAAACGGGCAAAATGCTTATCGATCTGGAAAATGATCATGCGATGCTTAAGAGTGTCCAGCTGGCTAAAGGAAAAATATTTAAAGAAATCGGATCTGATCTAGATCCCGCGTTTGTACTTACCATCGGCAAACGCTCACTAAGCCCATCAAGTGGTGGCTGGGATGTATTTTTCGATCGCGTTCCTAAAAAGCCCTTCCATTCCTATCCGGTTACAATACGTAAACAGAATGCCAGCGTAAGAACCAATGGACAGCAGACTATATTAACTATTGATGGTGCTCATGCCGACCGTTTCAAAGGAAATGTTGAAATTACTTTTTACAATGGAAGTCCACTTTTCAATGTTGCAGCGGTATTGTCAACTGAAATCGATTCCACAGCTATTCTTTACGATGCCGGATTGGTGAGCAAGAAAGCAATTTGGAAAACAATGGCCTGGGCAAATGTTCAGGATCAGATGCAACAGGTTACTCCATCTGCCACAGATACCAGCCGGAACCTGGAAGTTAAATATAGAACCATCATTGGTGAAAATCCCGGAGGAAGTTTGGCATTATTTCCAGCGCCACATCAGTATTTCTATCCTTTGGATGAAGCCTTTAACCTTAAATTTACCTGGTATGGCCAGAACTTCCATAAACTTATTGCAGGTTTTGGCATGGGCATTCGTCAGGATCCTTATGGCGATAATAGATACGTACCCTGGTTTAATGCACCGCCTAAAACCCAGCAAAGGTTAAACTTTTTTTGCCTGCTGGATGAAGGCAATGCAACTTCCGCTTTAGCACAGGTAAAGAAATTTACACACGATGATTCATATAAAGCAGTGCCTGGTTACAAAACAATGGCTACACATTTTCATAATGAATTTATTTCGGATGTGGTACTGGCTGGAAAGCCTGTACCGGAGAAGCCAGAATTTGTTGATGTGCTTAAAAAACATGGTTTGGACATTGTAAAACTTGCAGAGTTTCATGGGCCGGGGCATCCGAAAGGGCCCGACAATGATCGCTTAAAAGAGCTGGGTGCTTTATTTCAACAAACCAAAAGATTATCTGACAGTAAATTCCTGCTTTTGCCAGGCGAAGAAGCGAACAACTTCTATGGCGGACATTGGTTGGCATTTTTTCCGAAGCCAGTGTATTGGGTGATGTCGCGTAAACCAAATGAATCTTTTGTAGTCGACGATCCGAAACTGGGAAAAGTTTATCACGTAGGAAATAAAGAGGAAATGTTAAAGTTGCTTGAGCTGGAGAAAGGTTTGGCCTGGACAGCCCATGCCCGTACAAAAGCCTCAACGGGTTATCCGGACGCTTATAAAGATGAAGATTTTTTTAAATCAGAAACTTTTCTTGGTGCCGCCTGGAAAGCCATTCCAGCAGATTTATCTATTCCAACTTTAAGCCAACGGGTTTTAAAATTATGCGATGATATGGCGAATTGGGGGCTTCAAAAACATGTCATCTCTGAAGCAGATATTTTTACCATTACCCATCAAAACGAAATGTATGCCCACCTCAACGTAAATTATCTGGAGTTGCCGAATTTGCCAAACTATGAACAGGGCTGGCAAAGTGTTTTAGATGCCATGCGGAAGGGAAAATTTTTCGTTTCTACCGGTGAGGTGCTTATTCCTTCTTTCAGCATCAATGGCAAAAAATCTGGAGAAACATTAAAGCTAACTTCCGCTGGAACCGCAAATATCAACATGGCTTTAGAATGGACCTTCCCATTAAACTTTGTTGATATTGTATCAGGTGATGGGAAAGAAATCTATCACCAGCGTATCAACCTTAATGATACGCAAAGCTTTGGTAAGAAAACCTTCAGTTGGCCTGTTAAACTTGCCGGACGTAAATGGGTTCGGGTTGAAGCCTGGGACGTGGCAGCCAATGGAGCTTTCACGCAAATGATTTGGTTAGATCAGTAATCATTAACAAAAATAGCAGGGCAATCTGAAAAATTTATTTTTTTTAAAACAATATTTAGATCTGGTTGTCTAAGTATATAGTTTGTTTGGTTTAGTTTTAAAGATGGATGTCGATAAAACAAAAATTTATAGCCCCTTAGAAATTTGGGGCTTTCTCATTTTTAAATATTTTTTTTCTGCGAACGCTGCTTATGCTCACAGCTTGAAATGGCAATATTGCTATCCAACTCAAATTACTTAGCTCAAATAACTGTTAGATTTTTATCCGTAATAAACATCATGAATGTTCTATTTTGAAATAATTTTATTGAAACCAATAATGTGGGAGGCTTTACCATTCGCATCGTAGATGGGTTTTCCATAACCTCGTATCCAGTGTACTGAGCCATCAGGCCAGCGCACCTGGTATTCAGATTGATAGATACTCCTGTTTACGATTGCTTTTTCTACCGCAGCCTTAATAGCGCTTCTATATTCCGGCAGCATTGCAGCAAACAGATCATCGTAATTGAATGGTTCAAACGGGGCATATCCATAGTTTTGTTTCAACCTGGCATTCGCATTCATGTTTCCTGTAGCAAACTCTACAATGGTGTATCCCATGTCAGTATCTTCAATGGCGTTAATCAAAACATTATTTGCTTCTTCCATTACCTGTTTTTCGAATACCTGTTCGGTCACATTATCAATAATAAACATGATGTTATCCGGCTCATCTCCCATCCTGCCTACAGGTTGCAACGATAGATTTGCATAGATATGTTTTTTTTCACCAGGCAAATCAATGAATAGTTTTGCTTCTTTGGCCTGGAAAGGTTTCGCCTGCTGGTAAGTATCGTTCACCAACTTTTCGAAGTCATCGCCGTTTATTTCCACGATTAAATGGTGAAGCCGCTGGCCGACAATATTTATTCCAAAACTTTTCTCCATCATGGCATTTGCCTGCCAGATGTTTTTATCAGCACCCGAACAAATACCCATAGCGATGGGTGCCTGCTGAAAAATCATTTCAAAGCTATCCAGTACACCTTCCAGTACATTATTTGCATTTGAAATCTCCTGGTGATAATCCATGAGGTGCGAAATTTTCTCTACTACCCTTTCGTTTTCTGAAACGAGTTTAACATTCTGTATCCGCATCGCTGCATCTTCAGCTGCAACCAGCCACAAGCCCATCCGATCGATAAGAACCTGTTCGAACTTCATCAGTAAAGATTGTTTTTTCAACTCAAAATCAGTAGACTGATCATTCATCAACCAAAGGGAGCCGATGTTATGTCCATCTGGTGTTATAAGCGCCACTCCCGCACAGAAAAGAATAGTAGTATTTAGTAAGCTGGAAAATTGAAGGGTTTCTTCATGGCTATCCACGATTATAACTTGATTTGATGGCAATAACCGGCCAAGCAGCGAATCGGTGCGTGGTAACGATTTCAATCCCGCAAAACCGACACATGCTTTTAGATAAACCTTATCCAGATCTACCAGTGAAATCAGGCACATGGGCAAATCAAATATTTCACAAGCCAGTTGCGCAAAATCTTCGAGCGCATGTTCAGAAGGACTGCAGACGGTTTTGTAGCGGCTTAGTGTAGCTAATCTGGTGCTTTCATCACGGCTAAGCCATAGTTCATTTACTTTCATCATATTAAAGTTTATGCCTGCTATTTTTCTGCTTCGTTAAAACTGATGTCAAGCGGCAAAGGAATGTAAATATAAACTTATCGTATTTTGATGAAATTATCTGCTAAAAAAAGCAAATCATATTTAGATTATTTCTAATGATCAAGCTGTTAGGCATAATATTAAGCCTGACCACTAGGTTTAAGCATTTGAGTTTTCTGTCGCTGAGATTTGTTTGTCATGTATTGCTGTGTTTTAATGTTCTCCCACATGATCAATTTGTCTTCAATTTTAGAAAACACCCTGATCTCACCATCTTGTGAAATAACCAAACCTAAGGCGTTTGGATGATTCCAGCAATAGGCAATCATCGATCTGTGCCGGGTTCCGTAATGTTTTGGATCATCCGCAGTGAGTGATTTAGATGATGCTGTTGAGGTAGCAGAAACATAAATTTTACGTGGCATCCGTTTAGCCCTTAGTACAGTACCGAAGCCATTGGCAACCATGTTTCTATCGAAAAGCACCACACCATCAACACAGCTTTGTGAAGCGATGAAGCTGATTGCTCCGCTAATCTCATCACCAGTTCCTTTTTTAGTGTTAATCGACAAGGCTTCATGTTGATATAGGCGCTTGTTGATGGAACGTCTCCCAGCCTCGAGCTGTTCATCTATCGTACGTTCGAAAAAAAAGTTATCAATTGCAGATCGTGCATGTGCAATCATTGCATTAGTTAGACGCTGGTAGTGAATTTTGTATTTAATATCAAGGTCTTCATGATCGTCTGCAATAAGTATTGCGCCGCCATGTTGATAGTTCTGTATTTTCAGCAGCAACCTCGAAAAGGTTTGAATCCAGAGTCCATCAAGATATTCTTCCCAATCTTCATAGGCTTCTTCAGGATAAGCCTCGGTAAGATATTCTTTTATATTAAGTTTTAGCAGCTCGGCATTTTTCTTTAAAATTTTTGAGATTGGCCCGATAGTAAGTACATCCAGATAGCGCTTTACCAAAACGTTCTGTTTAAGCGTGGCCAGAAGTTCGTAATCAAACAAAACATGGAGCGTACCAATGTCGCTCACAGCCACTTGAAAAAGTCCAGGTTGCTCAGAGTGCGTATCAGACTCGTAATTTAGGAAGTTTTGATAATGCATCGCCTGGTCTATCATGCCCCATACAAAAAGTTGTCCTTGTTCATTGTAATAAACGGCCAGCGAGGAGCACGACGGATCGGCTGCTTTAGAAAGTTTAGCTAAAGATTTTGTGCTCATGGCAATAGGCCGTTCAAAAGCGACGAAACTCCATCTTTCAGGTACAATTATCTTGGGTGGTGTAGGGTCAGGATTCGAGGGATCGATAAACGTTACCGTTACCCGAATCAGATCACTTTCTTCTTTGCACATACTCGAAAAGAACAGGCAATCGAAAAGCGCTTCCAAAATACCTATATCCGGAACTGTCGTTCTGTTTTTGGCCAATCTCAGTTTATTTTGAACCAGTAAGGCAAGATCTTGGGGACGTGAATTTTCCAAAGGATAAGATTTAATATAAAACATCCGAGCAGTTGAATAGTTTTTCGAGCCGACTGTTAAATTTTATCTCAGGAAGTTTTGTGTTTTTTATTTACCTGCTAATGCCTGTTATAATATTATGGGGGGGTATAGTGTCATGCAGCTATCATGGCGTTACTTTTTTACCCCGTATAAATCTGTGCATCTTGAAAAAAGGAATAGCTTCCTAAATTTCTAACTTCTTTAATACATTACCGGGGAATGCATGGCACCATGATAATCTGCTCAACTTGATTAATATACAAACAATAAAGGACATTTGTTTAATGTGAAGCAGAATAAACCTGATGAGCGTTATTTGTTTAAATTTCTTATCAGATAAGTACCAATTATCTAAACAAAGATGAGCCGCAGTGCTTGCAGAAAAGTGCGTCGGCATCATGACCTTCTAAACTGCAGCTCGGACAAGATTCGGGCATCTCCTTTTTTGATTTTGCTGCAACTGCAATGTCATGGGTAATAATTCCGGTCGGAACAGCAATGATCGCATAACCAATCAGCATCACAACCGATGCAACAAATTTTCCCATTGGTGTGATTGGAGAAATATCACCATAACCAACTGTAGTGATGGTTACAATAGCCCAGTAAATGCTTTCAGGGATGTTGGAGAAACCATTTTCTTTCTGCTCTACCAGATACATTATCGATCCTAAAATCACCGTAATGGTGAGTACAGTTAACAGAAAAATGCTGATTTTCCTGAAGCTGTTTTTTAAAGCCTGTGTAAGGAAATTGATTTCGCTTAAAAATTCACCTAATTTGAAAATTCTGAAAACCCGAAGCAGCCTTAAAGCCCTAAAAGCCAATAGCGATTGTGCGCCGATAAAGAATATACTCAAATAGGAAGGTAATAGGGAAATTAAATCGATTATCCCCAGTAAACTAAATACATACCTGATCGGTTGCTTAATACTAACTAACCTCAAGATATATTCAATTGTAAACAGCCCTGTAAATATCCACTCCAGCTTGTAGAATAATGCGCCATATTTTAGGTGTATGCTCACCACACTATCCAGCATCACCACCATAATACTGGTAAAGATGGCAATCAGTAACCCAACATCAAAAGCTTTTCCGGCACGTGTGTTTGATTCGTAAATCACTTCATGCAATCGAAAACGCCAATGCTCAGATGGTTTTGGTTTCATGATGTAAAATTAATCATTTGCAATCACATTAGCCATTCACTACTTCTCCTCCATTTACGTGGATAACCTGACCTGTTATGAATGATGCATCCGCTGAAGCCAGGAATACGTAAGCAGGTCCAACTTCTGAAGGTTGCCCTGCCCTTTCCATTGCGGTTTCTGAACCAAATGATTTAATCTTTTTTTCGTCAAAAGTAGAAACTATAAGTGGTGTCCAAACGGGGCCGGGTGCTACAGCATTAACCCTGATACCCGACTTGGCCAAATTAGTTGCCAGTGAACGGGTGAAGGAAGTAATTGCTCCTTTAGTTGAGGAATAATCAATTAAGTTAGGCGATGAACGGTAAGCTGTTACCGATGTAGTATTGATGATACTATCGCCCGGATGAAGATGCTCAAGGGCTTCATGAGCAAAATAGAAGTAACCAAAAATATTGGTTCGAAAAGTATCTTCAAGCTGTTTATCATCAATTTTTTTAGGATCTTTTTGTGGTACTTGAATGCCAGCATTATTAACCAGAATATTAAGCTGACCGAATTGCTTCACAACCTGCTTGATAGCCTTCCTGGCAAAAGCAGGCTTTTTCACATCGCCCTTAATGAGTAAACACGTTCTTCCCTCCTGTTCGATCATTTTTTGAGTGTCTTCTGCATCACCCACTTCATCAAAATACACAATCGCAATTTGTGCACCCTCCCTTGCAAAATGTACCGCAACTGATCTTCCGATACCGCTGTCACCTCCGGTAATCAACGCTACTTTATCAATCAATTTGCCAGCGCCTTTATAGGTACCTTTAATCACTTCCGGAGCGGGATTCATTTTTGATTCTATACCGGGTTGTTTTGTTTGCTTGGCTGGAGTCTTTTGCTTTTTCATCATGATAACGTTTAATCAAATAATCTTGCGCCGATAACATTTTAAATAGGGATCAAAGTTTTATAACCGTAGAAGTACTTTTTATGGATTGCTTAAACATACTTGTTGTAATTGTGTTAAACTTAATATGAAGAAATTTGTACTTTTCTTATTCACGATCCTTTGCTATTTATCTGCCAATGCCCAATATAGCGACAGTACAAACTACCATATTTTTTTATCATCCACAGGATCAATCAACCGAACAAACGATCAGCGAGCTTATTTGCTCAACAACGGTTTAAATTTTGGGATGAAAAAAGAAACGTTCGTTCTAAACTCCACCACCAGCTGGCTGTACGGAAAGCAAAACAAAAGTTTAAGCAACAATGATTTTTCTACTACACTAAACTTTAATTTATTTAAAGGTCCGGAGCATTTCTATTACTGGGGCTTGGTAAATTACAATACCAGTTATTCACTGAAATTAAAAAACCAATTACTTGCAGGCGGTGGAATCGCTTATAGCTTTTTAGATGAATCCAATGCTTACATTAACCTTAGCAATGGAGTTTTATTCGATCAAAGTAGCCTGGTGGTAGGTGAAAGTTATAACACCTTGCGTAACTCACTTAGGCTTCAATTTCATTTCGCTTTAAAAGAGATCATTACCATTGATGGAAGCCATTTCTTGCAAAATTCCTTTTCACGACGGGGCGATTATATTATCCGGTCGTCGACCACGATTGGCCTAAAACTTAGAAAGTGGATTAGTTTAACGACTGCCCTAAACTATAACAGATTAAACATTACCGGTAGAGAAAACTTAAATTTCACCTACGGACTAAGCTTGGATAAATACTTTTAATCAGGATTCTAAAAATCGAGTTTTAATGTCTCTTTACTTAATGGATAACGCTGATTTAAAAAGTTTTCCATCGAAGCACACAACATCGCGTAAAAGTCTTGCTTACAAAGCTGATCAAATAATTGTGCATGACTGACACCGCCATCATTTTTATGCTTTGCCAGCATTTCGCCTACAAAACTAACGGCTTCCCAAACACCATCCATCAGAAAGAAATCAAATGCTGTTAAGATCGTATTCCATTCGGTATGTATGGGGCGTAATAAAAATTGCCGCGACACAGGTAATAAGTGTTTTTTAAACGCTTCATAGTCGTCCATGCAGCCTTCGATGACCATTAATTCTGCCTGAGCGGGATACTTACTTTTATCCTGATGTACTTTATCCTTGCCATGAGCATTGATAGTTGCCGCACAAACGGAAGAAATGTTAATTAAGGCCAAATGATCATAAATTTTTGGATGCATGGTTTTCTTTGCATCACGAATAAGTTTCAAGCCTACAATTCCGGGTTTCTGATCAGGTTTTGCCGTTAAATCAATATATAATAATTCAAATTCTTGCTGAAAATTTAACGCCATAATATAATGCGCAGCTTCGGCAATATAGAAACGAAGATCAGTAAGGACAAAGGGATGATCCTCCTGAAAAGATAAAATAGAGAGTTGCAAAGTAAAAATTGTTCGGTTCCTAATCGTTGAATACTTAATCCGTATTCTTCGAACCGTAAATTTAACATTTTGCGCTTTCGCAACAAAATCATCCCAGCTAAATCAATGTTTGGAGAATGGTTCTTCCTGTATTTCAGTACATAAAAATATTCACAATTGATGGCCAGGAATGTTGAAAATTCGACAGAGGGATAACTTACTGAAATACAGTGGAAATGTAAATTATCTTCATTAAAAAATGATCAACCTACACCAAATTAATATTCAAATCATAATTTTGTGTTATGGCAAATACGAACGTTAGAAAATCAATTCAGAGCAAAATAGAATCTTTAGGTAAAGAAATTGAAAACCTGCAAATTGAGCTCAAGAGATGGGAAAAAATAGCTGCTGATAGTGTGTACGT
>NZ_AJLG01000060.1 GCF_000258495.1 Pedobacter agri PB92 | reverse complement strand
TGTGCTGAAGATTTTGAATTCAGTAAAATACGGGCAGATTCACAGGCACTGGCACCAAGGATAACCATTTTCCCATTAACCTGGTATTCTTGTAAATCTTTTCTATTTACATAAGAAACACCCTTAGCTAAACCATCTTTGTCAGTAATCACTTCACGCACCATAGCCTCGGTAATCACGGTTAAGTTCCCTGTTTTTACCGCCGGGATGACCAGGCAGGATGACGAAGAAAAATCACCGTAAACTTTACAACTTCTGCCGCATTGGCCGCAATAGAAACATGGAGCCCTATCGCTGTTGTTGGGTAATGGTTCAGTAAGTACGGAGCCACGACCGGCAATTACTTTCACTCCGGCTTTATCTGCTCCTTTTTTGATAAAAAGTTCCGTTAAACGAGGCTTTGGCGGTTTCATGAAAATCCCGTCGGGTTCATTAGGCAATCCTTCTTTGGTTCCGTAGATGCCAATCATGCGATCAACTTTATCATAAAATGGTTTTACATCATCGTAAGTGATTGGCCAATCATCAGTTAATCCATCCTTCGCCTGAAAGTCCAATGGCCCCATTCTCAGAGATATTCTACCCCAGTGATTTGTTCTACCACCCAGCATTCTTGAGCGGAACCATTCAAATTCAGTTTTGTTTTTAGTGGTATAGGGCTCTCCTTCTAATTCCCAACCTCCATAGGAAGCGTCGAAATCTCCAAACGGACGAACGGTACTTGCACCTCTACGGGGTGATTCCCAAGGCCATTTCAATTGGTGGGCATCTAATCTCGGATCGAAATATTGCCCCGCTTCAAGCATTAAAACTTTTTGTCCGGCATTTGCCAAAACATAGGCTGCCATACCACCACCTGCTCCCGATCCAACAATAATAGCATCGTAAACAGTTGGCGATTTTTTTATCTGAAAGTCACTCATGAAAATTGGTTAGAAATGAATTGATATTCTAATCTAAAGCTAATTTTTTTGAAATAAAAGCGATCGGTGATTTTGGAATGATTACAGATAATATCTTGCATAGCGATATTCCTAAATCGTATTAGCTAAATCTTTTCCCAGCCGATCGAAAATCAATTTTTAACAGATTTTTTTTAGTCAGATTCTGATATCTCCGCTGGCAAAAAGTCGCTCAATTGTTACATTCGATTCTACAGTCGGTTCTGCAGATAAATTGGTTTATCTTTGTGGTTTAAAATTTATCGATGGTATTTTCAGCACATTTAGAACAATTTACATCGGCTTTAACACAAAGCCTCAATGCCCAAATTTTTGTTAAGGTTTCGCTAGGGAATTATAAAGGGGAGGAAAATGCGTTGAAGCAAATTCATGTTCGTAAAGTGACCATTAAACGCGAAGATAGACTGGCTTTTACCTATCGCTACCAAACGCGTGATGTTTTTAAAAACTATAGTTTACATGAAGGTATTCACCTGATTTCGGAATACCTGAATACGGGTTTTAAAATAGGTACGTTGTTTACTACTGAGAAAGATTTAATCCTGGAACAGTTAAATAATGGTAAGGTTGTATTACGGGAAGCAAAACCTTCTGCGAAAGAACTTCCTGCTGCGAGCCATGATAAGGAAAAATCAAGACTAATCACAGCTGATTCAAAATCATATTTAACCGAATTAAAAATTACAGATGCCGATGGAAAAGTGTTTAAAAACGCACAGGATAAATTTAGGCAGATTAATCATTACATCGAAATCTTAAGTTCCCTGATTAAAGAATTACCCGATGGTACCATTAAAAAAGTTGCGGATATGGGTTCGGGAAAAGGCTACTTAACTTTTGCCTTATATGATTATTTGCATTCCGTTCTAAAACTAGATTCTGAAGTTGTTGGTGTGGAATATCGTCAGGATATGGTTGATTTATGTAACGATGTCGCCAGGAAATCAAGCTTCAGTAAATTGAACTTTGTTCAGGGAACAATTGAAGGCTATCATGCGGATGACGTTAATTTATTAATTGCACTCCATGCATGCGATACGGCTACTGACGATGCGATTTTTAAAGGTATTAAAGCTAATGCTGAATTAATTGTGGTTGCTCCTTGCTGCCATAAACAAATCCGTAGGCAAATAGAACAGCACAAAGTGAAAAATGACGTTTCTTTTTTAACCAAATATGGCATCTTTTTAGAACGTCAGGCTGAAATGGTGACGGATGGAATTAGAGCCTTGATTTTAGAGTATTTTGGTTATAAAACTAAAGTATTCGAATTTATTTCTGATGCGCATACCCCAAAGAATGTGTTGGTAGTTGGGATTAAGAAAAGTCCGAAGTCGTTAGTCGGAAGTCAGATAAGTGAGGAACAGAAAGTATTGCTACAAAGAATTAAAGATAGCAAAGCCTATTTTGGAATTGGGTATCATCATTTAGAGCGTCTACTCGGTTTATAAGTTGGGCTCAGCCGGATGAATCTGGTCGATATAATAGAAAACATAAATGCGTTTATAAATGCAATAAAATGATTGCTACCAAAGCAGGAATGGATTGAACATAAAGAATTTTCTTGCTAGCGGTGGTAGCACCGTAAATGCCGGCAATAACTACGCAGGTTAAGAAAAATATCGCAACATATAATCTCCAGTGATGATCGTTAATACAAAGTGACCAAATTAAACCAGCCGCCAGAAAACCATTGTACAAGCCCTGGTTTGCCGCCAATGTTTTTGTTGGTGGGAATAAATCTTTAGGGATGGTTTTGAAAACTTTAGGTGCTTTTGTCGTCCATGCGAACATCTCTAACCACATGATATAAATGTGAATGGCGGCAACCAAGCCAGTCATGATTTGTGCTGCTAACTGCATTTTAATTTGTTTTGGTGCTTTGAAGATACAATAAATATGGCAGTTCTGCTATCAGATAACTGTACTGATTCTTTATACGGATTGTAGAAAGGCAAATCTCCTTCCTAAAAATCTCCTCTCATTGCTTTAATATTTAAAAAGCTATATCTTTCAGAAAATTTCACTAAAACTTATTTCTTGATAATCAGCGGGGATAAGGATGTTTTAGCTTTTATTTAACTTTTTTTACTTACTGATGCAACCAATGTTTGTAATCTTCCATCTTCTATATACAAACACACAATGAAATTGACGCGGAGCTATACGATAAACGATTTGATGGAGGGCTGCAAAGCAGGCGACCGGAAGATGCAGGAGTTGCTTTACAAGCAAACTGCATCGAAAATGCTGGCGGTTTGTATGCGCTACGCAAAAGATAGAATGGAGGCTGAAGATGTATTACAAATGGGTTATATCAAAGTTTTTCAAAAAATTAAAGAGTACCGGGGTGAAGGTTCCTTTGAAGGATGGATTAGGAGAGTAATGGTGAATACTGCCATTGAAAGCTACCGCAAAAATTTAAGGAGCCTGAATGTGGTAGAGATTGACGAGGCCTATGAGCAACCATCAACAGGGTTTGATTTCGGAACATTGGGCATGCAGGATTTGATGAAAGTGATACAAAAATTGGCTGATGGTTATCGAATGGTTTTTAATATGTACGCCATTGAAGGCTATTCGCACAAGGAAATAGGAGAAACATTGGGAATCTCTGAAGGCGCTAGCAAATCGCAGTTGTCGAGAGCCAGAGCAATTTTAAAAGAAGAAATTATAAAAATGGAGGGATTTGGTTATGCAACCTATACAGGATAAGGATTTTGATAAGTTATTTAAAGATGCTTTCGAAGAGGCTGAGATTACGCCATCGAGAGACTTATGGACTAATATCGAAAGCGAAATTGAACCAAAGAAAAAAAGGATTGTTCCGATTTACTGGTTAGCTGCAGCAGCAGTTTTAGTAGTGGCAACAGTTGGAATGTTAGTTTACCAACAGCAAGATGTTGAGCCAAAACAGTTTGCAAATAATGTTGAACAAAGTACAAAACCTGTTGTTGAAACGCAACCTGTTCAAGATTCTGTGAAAGTTGTTGAAGCCGTAACGCAGAGAGTTGAACAAGCTTTACCAGTTACTGCGAAACCCGCTCAGGCTATTGCAAAAACCGAGATTAAAGAAATCTTAAAACCTGTAGAAAAGCAAAAAATAATTTCTGCTCCTGAAATGCAAAAACAGGAAACCATGATTGCTCAGGTGGAAAAACCTAAAGAAGACATCAAGGCAAAAATTGAAGATGCGGTTTCAAGAGTGACTCAAGAAACTGTAATTGCATCTACTGCTACAGCTGTTAAGGCAGATGAAGTGACAGGAGAGGATAACCAATCAGATAATAAAGGCATCCGAAATGTTGGCGATGTGGTAAACCTGATTGTAAATAAGGTTGATAAAAGAAAAGATAAATTTATCCAATTCCGTACGGATGATGATGATTCTTCCATCTCCTCGATCAATATTGGCCCGTTTAAGTTTGGTAAAAGGAAAAAGTAATCAGATTCAAAAATTAAAATCAAGCATTTAAAGCTATCATTCGATAATTCATTCATTCAAAATTCAAAACATAAACACACAAAATATGAAACGTCTAATATTTACAACACTTTTAGTAAGCGGACTTGCTAGTGTTATCGCTCCGGGAGCTTTTGCTCAACAAGATAGTACCAAGAAAAATAAAAAAGATTTAAATTATGGTATTGTTACCATTACCAGAGGTGATAAAGACAGTACTCAAACCGATCCAAAAAAAGGTAGGTTCATAGGTGGGGTAACTTTTACCCGAATTGATTTAGGCTTCTCGAGATTAATTGATAATGGAAGCTTTAATCTATCTCCAAATAACGAATTTTTAGACTATCGCGGCGGTAAAACCAGTACATTCTCTTTTGACGTTTTACAATTTGGCTATCGTTTTAACTCTAATTTTAAACTTTATGTAGCTGGAGGTTTCGACTGGACATTGATCAGATTGAGAGATAACGTTACCATTCAAAAAAACCTGCCTACGTTAACTGCGCTTCCAGAAAATGTTGACTTTTCTAAAAATCGTTTTTCGAGCAGCTATGTGCACATCCCGCTAAATTTTGAGTTCCGCACCAATGAAACTCGTAAAGGAAAAAGATTCTACTTTATCTTAGGTCCAGAAGTAAGTTTCTTATTGGGTGGAAAGGTTAAACAAATCAGCGAGGAGTTTGGAAAGCAGAAACAATATGATAACTATCACTTTCAATCGGTTCGTTACGGCGGTTCATTCAGATTTGGTTACGGCGGGTTAGGCTTATTTACTAAGTACTATTTTAACGATATGTTCGATACAGCGGCTCAGGCAGGCCTGAAAAACATGAGCTTCGGCGTAACATTCGGTTTAAATTAAAATATAACAACACACAAATAAGTTAAATCCTGTTTCGTCTAACCGAAACAGGATTTTTTATTTAAAACATTTTCTTTAAAGCTTTAGTCTTTCTGCTTTAAGCTTTATATTTACCCTGTGAGCGATACGATAATCAGTGTAAAAAACTTAACGAAACAATACCAATCAGAACAGGCTGGGGGGATAAAAAATATTAGTTTTAACATTAATAGTGGTGATGTGGTTGCCATTATCGGCGAAAGCGGAAGTGGAAAATCAACCTTATTAAAATCGATTTTCGGTTTGTTGAAAACCGATGAAGGGGATGTTTTCTTCGAAGATAAGCGGGTTTTAGGACCTGACGAACAACTCATTCCCGGGCATAAACAAATGAAAATGGTTACCCAGGATTTTTCATTGAATATTTATGCGAAAGTTTATGATAACATTGCTTCACAATTATCTAATACTGATTTAAAAACCAAGGCCGAAAAAACTTTGGCCATTATGGAGCATCTGCGTATACTTCCCTTACAAAATAAAAAAATTATAGAGCTAAGTGGCGGTGAACAACAACGTGTGGCTATTGCCAAAGCCATGGTTGCCGATACGAAGGTTTTATTGTTAGATGAACCTTTTAGTCAGGTAGATGCCTTACTTAAAAATCAGTTGAGAGCCGATATTAAACGTGTTGCGGCAGAAACAGGGGTAACAGTTATTTTGGTTTCTCACGATCCAGCTGATGGCTTGTTTCTGGCCGACCAGTTATTGATTTTAAGAAACGGTGAACTTTTACAAACGGGTAAACCATCTGAAATCTATCAGCATCCGAAGCATATTTACACGGCACAAATTTTAGGAAATGCTGTCGTTTTATCTCGTGGCGATGCCGAAAAGATAGGACTTAAAACTTTTTCAGGTAATGTAGTTTTCTACCCGGAGTGGGCAGAGATCAGCAGCAACTGGAGCAGCAGGCGTTTTGAGGTAAAAGATGTCTATTACAAAGGTTTTTATGATGAACTGTTGCTAGAAAGAAACGGCGTAACCGTTCGTGCTTTACAATTGAATAGGGGAGAGCATAAAAAAAACGACCACGTTCAATTGAACATTAGTCGTTTTTTAGAGTTTTAATATTTTTTAATTAGTTTACGTTATCTGATGGTATTACAACCACTTTAACTAAAATGCGATAATTTGGCCTTATTGAATTGGTTAGATTTCTCGAATCCTGAGCATCAAAAGTTACGCCTCCATTAAATAATTCGTAACTGTATGTTGTATAATTAAAGGTATATGGAAGCTGGATATCACTATTGTCATTCGTTGGGTGTGTAAAGTAAACAAGTACACCTTCATCACCTAAAGTTATATCATCAAATTCTGCTTTATTCCACGTAAAAGAATAAGTTCCGTTCGAATTTTGAACCCATTGATTCGGCTCAATATAACGGTTATAGGTTTTTGCTTTCAATTCTAGATAAACAGTTTCTTTCTTGCAAGATGCCAAACCTAGTGTGACAATGCAAAGCATTAGGATAGTAAGTTTTTTCATTGTGATTAGTTTTTATTTGTGTGTGTATTGGCGTAATACAAAACAACTGCCAAAAATTCAGAATCACATATTGTGGATTAATAATTGTTTATCCAAAGTATCACAACAATGAAATTTGAATTTGCATGAGAATAATCTTTAGAGTTTTGCCTTGGTTAATCCTGCTGGTTGCGGGCTATTTTTTCATATCAAAAAAGTTTAGTATCAACACTTCAGTAGAGAGTAAACATCAGCTATTGGTCGAAAAAATTGAGGCTATGGGCAAATTAGAGCTGGTTCGTTATCAAATTAGCGATGTAATTGAGCATAAAAATAAAACAGATTTCCTGCCCGAAGCAAGTGTTTTACTTATCGTTAAAGCAGAGGCAGTAGGCTGCGTCGACCTTACTAAAATTACGCGTGAAGATATCAAAGTTGAAGCGGATACCGCTGTAGTAAATTTACCACAGCCAGAGATATGTTATGTAAAAATTGACCATGAAAGCTCACGGGTTTATGATACCAAAATGGCCTATTTCAGAGAAGCAAAACTGGTAGATGAGGCTTACAAAGCGGCAGAGCAGAAGATATCTTCAGAAGTTAAGAAGTCGGATATACTGGCTCAAACTAAAACCAATGCATCAAATGTGTTGAAGCCTATCATTGAAGGATTGGGCTATAAAAATGTGCGTTTGACTTTTAACTAAAAAACTAACCACAAAGGGTTAGAAGAAGAATGTTTTTCTAGTCTTTGTGGTTAAATCTATATTAAAAAATCCTCACGGTGCGGATTGAAAATATCAATTAACAAACCTTCTTCTAAACAAACTACACCATGAAATACATTTGATGGCGCAAAGAAAACATCGCCTTCGTTGAGTATTTTCTTGTCATCGCCCATACTCACTTCAAAACTTCCCTTTGCTACATAACTTAGCTGTAAATGGGGGTGATTATGGATGGAACCAATTGCATCTTTTTCAAAGGCAACTTTAACCAGCATTAGGTTGTCATCAAAAGGCATTACCTTACGTTTTACACCTCCACCTAAATCATCCCAGTCAAGGTCGTTATCGGTAATTAGTGTTCTATTGGTTAAATCTTTGAAGTTCATTTTTTGTAGGGTTAAGTCATGTTGAACCTGTAGAAACCTTTTTAATGTTTTCGACAGGCTCAGGCTGACAAAGCTAGCTAAACCAAATACTCAAATAAAGTCTGGTCTTGGTTTAATTCTATAATTTCGAATTTAAAATCTTTCATGCGTTGCAGTAAGCTTGCATAATCATCTTTATTGGTGAGCTCAATTCCAACTAAAGCCGGTCCATTTTCTTTGTTTGTCTTTTTAATAAATTCGAAACGGGTAATGTCATCCTGTGGACCTAAAACCTCATTCACAAATAATTTTAAAGCTCCCGGACGCTGCGGGAAACGAACAATAAAATAATGTTTTAAACCCTCAAATAGCAAAGATTTCTCTTTGATTTCCTGCATGCGTTCGATATCATTATTCCCACCACTTACCACGCATACAACCGTTTTACCCGAAATTTTGTCTTTTACTTGCTCTAAAGCCGCAACGGATAACGCACCTGCAGGTTCTACAACAATGGCATCCTCGTTGTAAAGTTTTAAAATAGTAGTACAAATTTGCCCTTCCGGAATCAGGTAAGTTGAACTTAGCAATTCCTTACAATACTGGTAAGTAATCCAACCCATTCTCTTAACTGCTGCACCATCAACAAAACGTTCTATATTTTCAACCGTAATTGGCCCACCATTTTTAAGTGCCTCACTTAATGATGGCGCACCCATGGGTTCTACACCGAAAATTTTCACATCAGGTTTTACGGTTTGTAAATAAGCACTCACGCCAGATGCCAAACCACCACCACCAACAGGTACTACAATCACATCTAAATCCGGCAAATCTTCAAAAATTTCCATCGCAACAGTCGCCTGTCCTTCAATGACTTTTTCATCATCAAATGGAGGAATAAATGTAGATGACTTTTCTTCACAGTATATTAAGGCTTCCTTTAAACAATCATCAAAAGTATCGCCAACCAATACAATTTCAATGTTATCGCCGCCAAACATATTTACCTGTTTAATCTTTTGCTTTGGCGTTATTTCAGGCATAAAAATTACACCTTTAATGCCTAACTTTTTACAGGAATAGGCAACACCTTGGGCGTGATTACCAGCGCTTGCACACACAATGCCATTTTTTAGCGCATTGGCGGGTAAGGCACTTATCTTGTTATAAGCACCACGCAATTTATAAGAACGCACAATTTGTAAATCTTCTCGTTTAAGATAGATGTTTGCGTTATACTTTAACGATAATCCTGCATTAAATTCAAGAGGAGTGCGTTTTACAACGCCAGCCAAAGTTTTAAAAGCGCTTTCAAAGTCGAAAGTGTTTTTTATTGTATCGTTCATTTTTAACCCCAAACCCCTAAAGGGGCTTTTAAAAATCAGGTGTATATTATGCAAATTTCTTTGCGTTATTTTTTTGAAAAGGCGTTTCTGTGCTTTTCGGTTATTATACTCTTGCTATTCGTTGCTCCCGATTTCATTCGGGATCCACTGCTATCAGGTTTATTAACTTAGGTCATTGAAAGGTAAGAGCCAAGCTTTCTTCTAATAAGTTGCTTCCTACCTCGCAATAACGGTTTTGCGCATAAGCTTTCAGCTTTTAAGCCAAATGCAAAGCTACCAATTGGTTCAAGTCAACATCATTTATACCTTGTTTGCTATCTGCTAAAACCAGGAATTGTTTATACACGATATCTAAATGTTCTTTTTCTAATTTGTGTCCTAAGCGGTCTAAATGATGTTTTAATGCAGCACGACCACTTCTGGCAGTTAATACAATTGTTGCATCGGGGAAACCAACATCTTGTGGTTTAATAATTTCATAATTTTCACGGTTTTTTAAGAAACCATCCTGGTGAATGCCAGAACTGTGAGAAAAAGCATTACCACCTACAATTGCTTTGTTAGGTTGTACCGGCATGTTCATTTGATTTCTCACCATGTGGCTCATTTCGTAAAAACGAGTCGCATCAATTTGAGTATTCAAACCTAAAACTTTATGCGTTTTTAAAATCATCACCACTTCTTCCATTGAAGTATTGCCGGCACGTTCGCCAATTCCGTTAATGGTACATTCTACCTGACGGGCACCATTTTGTAAACCAGCAATTGAATTTGCAGTTGCCAAACCTAAATCGTTATGGCAATGAACCGAGATAATGGCGTTATCAATATTTTTTACGTTTTCTTTCAAAAACAAAATTTTCGAACCATATTGGTCTGGCAAACAGTAACCATTTGTATCCGGAATGTTCACCACAGTTGCACCGGCAGCAATAACAGCTTCAACCATCTTCGCTAAAAATTCAATATCGGCTCTGCCTGCATCTTCTGCATAGAACTCGATATCTTCAACATACTTTTTAGCATATTTTACGGCATCAACAGCACGCTCTAAAATGTCTTCGCGGGTGCTGTTAAATTTATGTTTAATGTGAAAATCTGAAGCGCCAATTCCAGTATGAATACGAGGGCGTTTTGCATAACGCAAAGCATCAGCAGCTACATCAATATCGTTTTTATTTGCACGCGTTAAAGCACAGATAATTGGATTGTTAACCGCCTTAGATAACTCAATTACGCTGTTAAAATCTCCTGGACTAGAAACCGGAAAACCAGCTTCGATAACGTCAACACCTAAAAGCTCGAGTGATTTAGCGATTTCTACTTTCTGGTTTGTATCTAACTGGCAGCCTGGTACCTGCTCACCATCACGTAAAGTGGTGTCGAAAATATAAACTTTGTTTGGGTCGTGAATCATAATCTTTTATTTAGGAATTGATTAATTTTTGAGATAAGAATTTTAATACCAATTTGCCCATTTCGGCAGTGCCTAAAACTTTAAATCGGTTGGTGCTTTGGTCGGCAATATCGTGTGTTCTAAAACCATCTTTTAAAACTGCATCAACAGTATCAACCAATAGTTTAGCTTCGTCTTTTAAACCGAAACCAATTTCGAGCATTAAAGCAGCAGATAGGATAGAGGCTAGAGGATTAGCTAAATCTTTACCGGTAATATCGTGTGCCGAACCGTGAATAGGTTCGAAGAAACCAGTGCTCTCCCCAACAGAAGCTGAAGCCAGCATACCCATTGAACCTGCAATTTGTGAGGCTTCATCCGTTAAGATATCGCCAAATAAATTCGCGGTTAAAACCACATCAAATTTCTTAGGGTTTTTAATCAACTGCATCGCAGCATTATCAATAAACATGTGCTCCGTTTCTACATCGGGATATTGCTTTGCAATTTCCTGAACAGTTTCGCGCCACAAACGAGAACTTTCTAAAACGTTTGCTTTGTCAACTGAACATAGCCTTTTGTTACGTTGCTGAGCTGCTTGATAAGCCTTGTGCGCAATACGTTCTACTTCATAACGGTGGTAAATCATTAAATCTGAAGCGGTATTTCTATCCTCAGAGCGAGATTTTTCACCAAAGTAAACGTCGCCGGTTAATTCACGAAAAAATAAAATATCTGTTCCTTTTAATATTTCAGGTTTAATACTTGATGCCTGAAGAAGTTCATCAAATAGTAATATCGGGCGGAGGTTTGCAAATAAACCAAGTTCCTTGCGGATTTTCAATAGGCCTTGTTCAGGTCTAACTTTCAAACTTGGGTCGTTATCATATTTGGCATGGCCGATGGCGCCAAAAAGGATGGCATCGCTTTTTCTTGCCTTTTCTAAAGTTTCATCAGGTAAAGGTTCGCCTGTAACTTCAATAGCGGCATGGCCCATTATAGCCTCATCGAAAACAAATTCGTGGCCGAAAATTTCTGCAATTTTTTCTAATGCTGCTTTTCCCCACGTTGTCACTTCGGGTCCAATACCGTCTCCAGGTATTACTAAAATGTTCTTCTTCATCGTATTAATATTGTCGTCATTGCGAGGTACGAAGCAATCTCTTTTGCTGTACTTCTTAAACGAGATTGCTTCGTGCCTCGCAATGACGAGTTTGGGTATTTAAACTTTCGACGACTTTTACCTCGCCTTTTTCTAATAATATTCTTTTCTCTATGCAGGTTGGCAGCTGCGATTCAAAATGGCCAACATAAATTAAAGTCATCCCATTGCTGCATAGCTCATCAACCAATTGGTTAAAATGTTGCGTTTGCTGCTGATCTAAGCCCTGGCAAGGCTCATCCAGAATTAACAATTCCGGATTTTTAATGATGGTTCTGGCTAGTAAAACCAATCGCTGTTTCCCTAAGGGGAGTGAGGTTAACAACTCATTTTTATTGCCGGTTAGTCCAAAATAGTCAACCAATTCATCAACTTGCTGGCTTTTGCTGTACGGCAATTGCTGAAATAAACCAACGGTATCATAAAAACCAGATGCAATGCTTTGCCAAACTGTTGCCGAAGCATCAAAATACCAATGAAATTCAGGAGATATTAAACCGATATGCTGTTTGATATCCCAAATGCTCTCGCCACTCCCACGCCGGTTACCAAATAAATAAAGCTCGTTTGCATAAGATTGTGGATGGTCACCATTTACAAGGCTTAATAATGTTGATTTTCCAGAACCATTATGTCCTTGTAATAACCATTTTTCACCTGCTTTTACTACCCAGTTAATCTTTTTTAAAACCTGTTTTTCACCATAGCTGATATTTACATCAACCATTTTTACAATTTCTTCTGATGAGTAAAGCGGCGATTCCTTTAAGAAATCTGGAATTTCTTTCAAATCTTTTTCAACAGAAACTGATGTTGCCGCTTTTGCATGTGACATACCAATTTTGCCATCTTTTATCTCCGCAAAGCGATTAATTGAAGTGGGTAGTTCGGTATCGTTCGAAATCAAAATTAACTGAACGCCATCTTCTGAAACTTCGTCCAATAAAAGATTGAGGTTTTTACGCGATGCGGCATCTAATCCTGTGTAAGGTTGGTCGATGATTAACAATTGCGGTTTTAGCCAAAGGGCTTTAACCAATTGCAATTTTTTTATGTTCCCCGCTTGATAATTCAATCAGTTGTGAACTGGCAAAGGAAGCAAAGTTTAACGCCTCCAAAATTGGTTCAACCTGATCTAAATGAAGACCTTTCTCTTTGCCATAACTCACCAATTCAGCATGAACCGTTAAGGTATCTTTTGCCTGTTGACTGGTATAACGCTGCTGATAGTAGAAGTTTGCGACACCTTCCAGATTTTTAAACTGGTACCAACTTTCTACAAATAGAACCTCTGCAGGTAAATGGCTGTTGTTATCGAAATTAACTTTTAGTTCTCCGATAGCACATAACTGACCCGATATAATTTTAGCCAATGAAGTTTTTCCACTTCCACTTTCACCAAATAAAACATATTGCTCACCAGTATTTATAGTCCAGTTCAAATCCTTTAACACCGACTTGTGTTGGTGTGTTAGGGTTAAATCTTGGATACTGACGAAACTTTCTTTCATGTTTTTATTTGTTTTTACCTTCAGGGTGATTACACTGATTAAAGTGATTTCACAGATTTTTATGGGTCGGTCGTCATTGCGAGTTACGAAGCAATCCTACAACTCTAGCTAGGATTTTAACCCATCACTTTAAGATTGCTTCGTGCCTCGCAATGACGGGTGTGTTCGCTTTTCGCTTTAGTCTTTCTACTTCTTCTCAAATTCCTCAATCAAATCCTTCTGAGCCAAGATGAAATCAATATCATCATAGCCATTAATCAAACATGATTTTTTGTATGGGTTAATTTCAAATGATTCTTGTGCTCCAGTTTCAACGATGGTAACGGTTTGATTTTCTAAATCAACTTCTAATGGCGAATTCGCATTGTTTTCCACAGCTGTAAAAATTTGAGCTAAGAATTCTTCGCTTACCTGTATCGGCAATAAGCCATTATTCAAGGCATTGCCTTTAAAAATATCAGCAAAAAAACTGCTGATCACTACATCGAAACCCGCATCCTGAATAGCCCAGGCCGCATGTTCACGACTACTTCCGCAACCAAAATTTTTTCCGGCTACTAAAACTTGTCCACTGTAAGTTGGGTCGTTCAATACGAAATCTGCTTTTGGCTGATTATCGTTTTCATAACGCCAATCGCGGAATAAGTTTTCGCCAAAACCTTCACGAGTTGTCGCTTTCAAAAACCTCGCAGGGATAATCTGGTCGGTATCGATATTTTCTATATTTAACGGCACAATAGCCGAGGTCAATTTTGTGAATTTTTTCATACCCCTTAATCCCCTAAAGGGGAAATTTTAATGGTTAATAATTTATGCTCCCAAAAGCCCCTTTAGGGGTTTGGGGTTGTCTTTTAATCGCTTTCACCCTCAATCTTCTATAATCTGCCACCCATTCTCCATTGATATAATAATTGGGTTGCAGTATATCTACAGCTAAATTTTTAATAGATTCAGCTTGTTCTTTTGTTAGGTTTTTAAATGCATGTTGTGCAAATTGGTTTATCCAAACGTACATCCCTTCTTCGCCGATGAGCTTTGTTGGTCTATCGAATAACCAAACTTGCTCTACTTCAAAGCCTTTAGATTCTAAAAGCGATGAATAAATGCTAACTGACGGAAAGAACCAAAAATTCGTCAGCACTTTATCTGCGAGGCCTAATTGTCCGGTAGCAGCTGTTATTGCATCGGTGATGCTTTTAACGTTGCCATTTCCACCAAACTCTGCAACTAATCTTCCGCCGGTTTTCAGGCTTTTAAACAAACCTTCAACTAAAGCATCTTGGTTTTCAATCCAGTGGAAAGTTGCATTACTGAAAATGGCGTCAAATTTTTCATGGTATGGAAGCTGCGTTCCATCAACCACTTCAAAATTTAAATTTGGGTAAGTTGTTTTTGCATTTGCAACCATCTCTGAAGATGCATCAGTTCCTAAAACTATAGCGCCACTTTTAGCAATTTGCGCAGCCAGCTGACCAGTTCCGCAACCCACATCTAAAATGTATTCGTTGGCTTTAGGCGCTAACCATTGCAAAACATCCGCACCGTAATCAGATACGAAGTGATGTTGTTTGTCGTATAATGTTGCATCCCAAACTATCTCTGGCATTTTTACTAATTTTATTTTTTTACCATCTAAGAAACTTAAAGTCATCTAAGATTTTAAATTGATTTTAGTTTTGTTCTTTCAGATTTAAACACTTACGTAATGTTCAACAATTGGAAAAGGTTCATAAAAATGATGCAATAATTTTTTCCAATCCAGGTATTCTGTCGAGCCTCTGAAACCTTCAGTATGAGCTTCCAATGTTTCCCAGTTTACCAATAAAATATATTTATCAGTTTCTTCTAAACACTTTTTTAACTGATGCGAAATATAGCCATCCATAGAAGCAATAATTTTTTGAGCTTCCTTAAAAGCCTTTTCAAAATCTGCCGATAAACCAGCCTGTATATTTAATATCGCAACTTCTAAAATCATATTTTTTACTTTTCAGTCATTGCGAGGTACGAAGCAATCTATTTTATGAGATTGCTTCGTACCTCGCAATGACGAGTGTATTAGCGTTCCGCTTTAATCTTTCTGCTTTTAGCTTTCAGCTAATAACTCCCTCACATCCGTAATCACACCAGTTACAGCAGCAGCGGCAGCAGTTAACGGACTAGCGAGTAAGGTTCTTGCATTTTGTCCCTGTCTGCCTTCAAAGTTTCTGTTTGAAGTGGATACACAGTATTTACCTGCCGGAATTTTATCCTCATTCATACCTAAACAAGCACTACAACCAGGTTCACGTAATTGGAAACCTGCTGCCTCAAAAATTTTATCCAAACCTTCAGTTTTTGCCTGTAGCTCTACTTGTTTCGAACCAGGAACAATCCAGACGGTTACATTATCCGCTTTGCGTTTATCTTTTACAAAATCAGCTACTTCGCGTAAATCTTCAATACGAGAGTTGGTGCAGCTACCAATGAAAACATAATCTACTGGTTTACCGATTAAAGATGCATCATCATCAAAACCCATGTAATCTAATGCCTTTTGATAAGAAAGCTTCTCTTTCTCAGGCTGAGCATTCGTTGCTGGTATATTTTCCTGGATTCCCATTCCCATTCCTGGATTGGTTCCGTAAGTAATCATTGGCGCAATATCTGCTGCATCGAAAGTTAAAACGCTGTCAAATGTTGCATCCGCATCGCTGTATAAAGTTTTCCAGTAAGCTAAAGCTTTATCCCACTCATCGCCTGCTGGCGCAAATTCTCTACCTTTAATATAATCGAAAGTGGTTTGGTCTGGTGCTATTAAGCCACCTCTTGCACCCATTTCAATACTCATGTTGCAAATCGTCATCCGGGCTTCCATGCTCAAACTTTCAATTGCCGAACCCGCATATTCGATAAAATATCCTGTCCCACCAGCTGCTGAAATCTGAGAGATGATGTAAAGGATAATGTCTTTTGCACCAACACCTTTTCCAAGTTCACCGTTGACCTCAATTTTCATTGTTTTAGGTTTCGACTGCAATAAACATTGCGTAGCGAAAACCTGCTCCACTTGTGACGTTCCGATACCAAAAGCAATTGCTCCGAAAGCGCCATGCGTAGAGGTGTGACTATCTCCACAAACCATCGTTTTTCCCGGTAGGGTAATGCCCAATTCCGGGCCGATTACGTGAACAATTCCTTGAAACGGATGACCTAAGCCATAAAGCTCAATGCCAAATTCTGCACAATTTTTGGTCAGCATATCCACTTGGTAGCGAGAAAGCTCTTCTTTAATTGGCAATAACTGGTTTAAAGTTGGTACATTATGGTCGGCCGTTGCCACCGTTTGCTGTGGACGAAAAACAGGCAAACCCCTCTTGCGCAAGCCATCAAAGGCCTGCGGAGAAGTTACCTCATGTATTAAGTGTGTATCAATGTATAAAATATCAGGAAACCCCTCTTCACTTTTTACAACGTGTGCATCCCAAATTTTTTCTACTAATGTTTTTGACATTTTGCCCCCTAACCCCCTAAAGGGGGAATTTAAAGTTTATAATTTTATTTTTTTAACCGTCCAAAAAGCCCCCCTTTAGGGGGTTGGGGGTTATGCAGTTTTAATCGCTTTCATTGCAGTCATCGCCTTGCGTAAAGTAGCACCAATTTGTTCTACTTCGTGCGAGCGGATAGCCTCGTTTACATCAATTAATTTTCTGTTATCGACAGCGCCGTCTTTGCCTTCGTTAAAGTTTTTACCCACTAAATCAGTATCTACTTTTTTCATGAAATCAGCCAATAATGGTTTACAAGCCTGATCGAATAAGTAACAGCCATACTCAGCAGTATCAGAAATTACGCGGTTCATTTCGAACAATTTCTTACGGGCAATCGTGTTTGCAATAAGTGGCGTTTCGTGTAACGATTCGTAGTAAGCAGATTCTGGTTTGATACCTGCCTGAACCATTGTTTCGAAAGCCAATTCAACACCAGCACGAACAAAAGCAACCATCAATAAATAGTTATCAAAATATTCCTGCTCACCAATTTTAACATCACCGGCAGGTGTTTTTTCGAAAGCAGTTTCGCCTGTTTCGGCTCTCCATTTCAATAAGTTTTTATCGCCGTTGGCCCAATCTTCCATCATTGTGCGACTGAATTCGCCACTCATGATATCATCCTGGTGTTTTCGGAACAACGGGCGCATGATGTCTTTCAATTCTTCCGAAATTTCGAAAGCTTTGATTTTAGCAACATTGCTCAATCTATCCATCATTGCAGTAATGCCGCCTTGTTTTAAAGCTTCCGTAATTACTTCAACACCATATTGAACCAGTTTAGAAGCGTAACCCGCATCAATTCCTTTTTCAACCATTTTATCGAAAGATAGGATAGAACCTGTTTGCAATAAACCACAAAGAATGGTTTGCTCACCCATTAAATCAGATTTAACCTCCGCAACAAAAGATGATTTTAAAACACCAGCTCTGTGACCGCCTGTACCTACACAATAAGCTTTAGCCTGTGCTAGCCCTTTTCCTTGTGGGTCGTTTTCAGGGTGAACCGCAATTAAAGTAGGCACACCAAAACCGCGAACATACTCTGCTCTAACTTCGCTACCTGGGCATTTAGGTGCCACCATAATAACCGTTAAATCTTTACGGATTTGCATGCCTTCTTCCACAATGTTGAAACCGTGAGAGTACAATAAAGTGGCGCCATCTTTCATCAAAGGCATAATTGCATTTACAACTGCAGTGTGTTGTTTATCTGGCGTAAGGTTAATTACCACATCAGCAGTAGGGATTAATTCTTCGTAAGTACCAACTTTGAAGTTGTTTTCAGTCGCATTTTTCCATGAATCTCTTTTGCCTTCAATTGCCTCTTTGCGCAACGTGTAACTTACATCTAAACCACTATCTCTTAAATTTAAACCTTGGTTTAAGCCTTGTGCGCCACATCCTACAATCACTAGCTTTTTGCCTTTCAAAGCGCTAACGCCGTCTAAAAATTCGTTGCTATCCATGAAATCGCAAACACCAAGTTGGTTTAATTTTTCTCTAAGAGGTAATGTGTTAAAATAATTTGACATCGTTTTTGTTATTTATTTTATGGTTCTATTTTCTAATTAGTTGTTCTTTTGAAAAGCAATTTCCAGTGCTTTTCGGTTATTTCAGCCCCGCTTTTCGTTTCAATCTTTTTTAAACGCTTGTCCTTCTATTCCAGTTTCGTCACTGCGAGGAGGAACGACCTGGCAATCTTTTTCGTCAACCATCAAAAAAGTATTTCCACTCCAATCGGGTTTATTTTATTTAGGTTTGGTGTTTTTCCCTTAAACCCTTTCCACACCTTTTTTCAGCGCCCATGCATATCCATAATGCACATTATCATGCCCGATAGTTGTAATTAATACTTCCTCAATACTTTTCATTTCAACGCCGTAAGTAGAAGTTGAAAATGGCGTTATGTTTGCAAATACACCATTTGCATAATCTTCTTTTATTTTTTGAATGCTCTCTAGCGCAATTAACTTTAATTCTGCAACCTCTTCCGCTGTTACCGTATAAGTCGGGCGAGTGTCTTTCTTGTAAAAGTCATTGTATTTTACTTCATTGGCATCGGCTAAAATTCCTGTGCGTACATAACAAAGTGTTTGTGTACTTACCACAATATGCCCGAAATTCCAGATGATATTGTTATTGTAACCATCAGGAATTTTATTCAATTGTTCAATAGTTAAGCTATCCACCAATTGAATAAAAGCTTTGCGGGAGTTTATTATAAAATCAAATACTTCGTTCATCATTTTAAGCTTCTATTTCTGATTCGTCCAAAGGTTGGTTAAAAGTGATCTTATTAAAAAACGGGTCATTTACCGTAACGGCCCAACTTCCATTAAAAGTTCTTTCCAAACCTGGTCTGTTATATTTATATTTTTTATCGATTAGCACTTTATGAAATTCCTTCAATCCAGAACAATCGATATGAATATGCGCACCGGGGGAACAATCGCCATGATGCTCACTTAAATGTAATTCAATTCCACCCAATGAAATTTGCATATAAATAGGAGCGTTATCGTCAAAACGATGCTCCCAATCTACTGTGAAACCCAACCAATTCACATAAAACTCGATTGCTTTGTGATAATCGAATATTCTAAGAATGGGTTTTACATTATTGCATTTCATCTTTCTTGAATTTTCATCATTGCGAGGTTGGTACATTCGTACCTCGCAATAATGACTTATTTTTTTGTACTACGACAAGCTCGGCATGACAACTCACTTTGGTCTGTTGGCTTTCAGCCTGCTTACATCGTAAAAATCTTCTCGCCCTTATCCAAAAACTCATTTTCTACCAGTTCTTCTCCAGGTTCAAATGCCTCAAATTCTTTTAATTTTTCATGGAAACCAGCGCTGTCTTTAATAATGGCAACCCTAGCCGAACGAACGAATTCAATTAGTTCATATGGTTCCAGTGCTTTTACCAAAGCATCAGTTTCTTCTCTGTGACCCGTTACAGCGAAAACGGTATAATCTTTACGAATTACCACAGCACTTGCACCATATTGTCTTAATAACCTTTCTACAGTTACCTTTTCAGCAATTTCATCTGTAGAAACTTTGTATAAAGCCAATTCCTGCCAGATTATTTCATCATTGGTATTAAAATAAACTTTCAATACTTCAATTTGCTTTTCAATCTGGCGGGCAAGTTTCCTCACCACTTCATAACTTTCGTTAATAACGATGTTGAAACGATGGATACCATCAATTTCAGAGGCCGAACTGTTTAAGCTTTCGATATTGATTTTTCTTTTCGAAAAGATAATCGCAATCCTGTTTAATAAACCAATGCGGTTTTCAGCATATACAATAATGTTGTATTCCTGCTTTCCCTCTAAATCAGCTTTATCTATTTTATGTTCTAATGTGTTTTCAGTACTCATGTTTCTTGTGGCAATTATTTATTTGAATTGACTTTCTATCGCTTTAAGATTGCTTCGTGCCTCGCAATGACGGCCCAGGCCAGGCAGTGGGCTTTTAACCTTTAACCTTTTACCTTTACACCCTCAACCTTACTTCAACCTAATCTCGCTTACGCTCATTCCTTGTGGAACCATTGGGAAAACATTATTTTCTCGTCCAACCATTACTTCAAGTAGATATGAACCTTCATGGTTAATCATCGTTTCCAATGCTGCCCTTAAGTTTGCACGCTCATCAACCTTATCAGCTTCGATATAATATGCTTTTGCTAAAGCCACAAAATCAGGGCTGGTAATGTTCACAAAAGAATAGCGTTTATCATGAAATAATTGTTGCCACTGGCGAACCATTCCTAGGAAACGGTTGTTTAAAATCAGGATTTTAACAGCTGCACCAAACTGCATGATGGTACCTAGTTCTTGCGGCGTCATTTGAAAACCACCATCGCCGATAATGGCAATTACAGTTTTATCTGGCGCACCATACTTAGCACCAATTGCTGCAGGCAAGCCAAAGCCCATTGTACCTAAACCACCAGAAGTAATATTGCTGCGGGTGTTGTTAAATTTAGCGTAACGGCAAGCCACCATCTGGTGTTGGCCAACGTCTGTTACAATTACAGCATCGCCACCACAAATCTCATTGATGTTGCGCAATACCTCACCCATGGTCATCTCATCACCTTCAGGATAAAGTTCGGGTGTAATGACCTGGTCAATTTCCTGCTGATTATAATCTTTGAATTTTGCTAACCAATCGTCATGTTTATTTTCGTTGACTAAGTTTGTTAATAGGGGTAAAGTTTCTTTACAATCGCCCCAAACGCCAACTTCAGCCTTAACATTTTTATCAATTTCTGCCGGGTCAATATCGAAGTGAATTACTTTAGCCTGTTTCGCATATTTATCTAAACGGCCTGTTACGCGGTCATCAAAACGCATCCCGATGGCAATTAACACATCACATTCGTTAGTTAAAACGTTTGGTCCGTAGTTACCATGCATACCTAACATACCAACATTCAGCGGGTGTGAGGTTGGAATGGCGCCATCGCCCATAATCGTCCATGCAGATGGAATTCCGGCTTTTTCTATAAAGGCTTTAAATTCTGCTTCGGCTTTACCTAAAATCACACCTTGGCCAAATAACACGAATGGTTTTTTCGCTGCATTGATTAATTCGGCAGCCTGTTCAATATATTCAACCCTAACTTTTGGTTTTGGACGGTAAGAGCGGATATGGTTACACTTTACATATTCGGGAAATTCCTCCACTTGTAACTGTGCATTTTTGGTAATATCAATCAAAACTGGTCCTGGTCTGCCGCTTTTAGCAATGTAAAAAGCTTTGGCTAAAACTTCAGGAATTTCCTTTGCATCGGTAACCTGATAATTCCATTTAGTTACTGGTGTAGTAATGTTAATTACATCGGTTTCCTGGAATGCATCAGTTCCTAATAAATGGGCAAAAACTTGTCCGGTGATACAAACCAGAGGAGTACTATCAATTTGAGCATCTGCCAAACCAGTTACTAAATTGGTTGCACCAGGTCCGCTGGTAGCAAAACACACCCCAACTTTACCACTTGTTCTGGCAAAGCCTTGTGCAGCATGAATACCGCCTTGTTCATGGCGGACCAATATATGTTGTAGTTTATCTGCGTAATCGTAAAGTGCATCGTAGATGGGCATGATTGCGCCGCCTGGATAGCCGAAAATGGTGGTTACACCCTCTTCAATCAATCCATTCAATAAAACCTGTGAACCAGTTCCTTTGAATAAGGTTTTTGAGGTTTCTGCTTGTGCCTCCGTTTGTATTTCTTGTGCAGTTTCCATAATCTCTATTCTATATTCGTTTTACCGAATTGTTGAAATATTAGTTTAAGTTTTGAACCATGATTTTATTTCAGACCCAGGTTAATATTCATCAGTTACGCAACCACTAGCTGCATCTGAAACTGTTTTGGCATATTTATAAAGCACACCTTTGCTAACTTTTAAAGGCGGTTGAATATAGTTTTTTCTTCGCTCTGCGATAATCTCCTCGCTAACTTTTAAGTTAATGGTATTATTTACCGCATCTATTTCAATCAGGTCATCATCTTGTACTAAGCCAATTAGGCCGCCTTTGTAAGCTTCAGGAGTGATGTGCCCAACAACGAAACCGTGTGTTCCACCAGAAAAACGGCCATCAGTAATCAATGCAATAGATTTACCCAAACCTGCACCGATAATTAGTGAAGTAGGCTTTAACATTTCAGGCATACCTGGAGCGCCAACCGGACCTTCGTTTTTAATTACTACAACATCACCTGGTTTGATTCTTCCAGAAGAAATACCTTTAACCAAATCCTTCTCACCATCAAATACACGTGCAGGTCCTTCGAACTTTTCACCTTCTTTACCAGAGATTTTTGCAACTGAACCTTTCTCCGCTAAATTTCCGTAAAGAATCTGTAGGTGACCAGTCGCTTTAATAGGCTCACTTAATTTTTGAACAATTTTCTGGTCGTAATCCATAATCGATTTTACGTCAGCTAAATTCTCCGCTACGGTTTTACCGGTTACTGTCAAGCAGTCGCCGTGTAGTAAACCTTCGTTTAATAAAAACTTTAATACTGCAGGAATACCACCATACTGATGTAAATCCTGCATCAGGTATTTGCCGCTGGGTTTAAAATCAGCCAATACAGGCGTAACATCACTCATCCTTTGGAAATCATCTTGCGTAATTTCTACACCGATAGCTTTTCCCATTGCAATAAAGTGCAACACCGCATTAGTACTTCCTCCTAATATGATGATTGAGCGAATGGCATTCTCGAATGCTTTCCTCGTCATGATATCAGATGGTTTAATATCTTTTTCTAATAAAACTTTAATGTATTTACCAGCGTCTAAACACTCTTGCTTTTTCTCCGGACTCACTGCTGGGTTGGATGAAGAATAAGGCAAGCTCATTCCTAAAGCCTCAATTGCTGATGCCATTGTATTTGCGGTATACATCCCGCCGCAAGCACCTGCACCCGGGCAAGTATGTTTGATAATGCCCTGGTAGTCCTCATCTGATAAATTACCGCAGATTTTTTGTCCTAATGCCTCAAAAGCTGAAACGATATTCAGTTCTTCACCCTTGTAGTGGCCAGGAGCAATTGTACCACCGTAAACCATAATTGATGGACGGTCTAAACGAGCCATGGCCATGATTGCACCCGGCATATTTTTGTCACAACCAGGAATGGAGATAATTCCATCATAATATTGGCCACCACAAATGGTTTCAATACTATCAGCAATTACATCGCGGCTTACCAATGAATAACGCATACCATCGGTTCCGTTGCTCATTCCGTCACTCACCCCAATCGTATTAAAAACCAAGCCCACTAAATCATTTTTCCAGACACCTGCTTTAACGTCTTTTGCAAGGTCGTTAAGGTGCATATTGCAGGTGTTACCGTCGTAACCCATACTTGCAATTCCGACCTGCGCTTTAGCCATATCTGCATCGGTTAATCCGATTCCGTAAAGCATGGCCTGAGCTGCAGGTTGTGTTGGGTCTTGTGTAAATGTTTTACTGTACTTGTTTAATTCGCTCATTGTTAAAATATATTGTGGTTCTGTTAGTTGTTGTTAAGTTGCAGTGTTAAAACTGTGCTAATACTCGATACTTAGTGCCTGATGCTAAATAATCACTTCGTAGTTCACTTTCTCAAGGACAAGATTTTTATAAGCACGTTGTATCGTATAGCCGATCGATTCTCTCCAAAGAGTGCGGAAAACGATATCGTCAATTGAAGCTATCCCAGCAATTTCTGTAGCTGTTCCACATAAGAATGCACTATCTGCTTGTCTTAAATCTTCTATAGTCAATTTTTTTTCGATGCATTCAATATCCAGCACACTGCAAAGTTCTTTAACTGTAGCCCGGGTGATGCCAGGTAAAATATTTCCTAAAGACGGGGTGTAGAGTTTGCCATCTTTCTCCAGGAAGATGTTTGCTCCAGATGCTTCGGCTACAAAGCCATGCATATCCAATAATAAAGCTTCATCATATCCTTTGATATTGGCCGCAGTTGTTGCCAAAATTGAATTCACATAATTTCCACTCAATTTCGCTTCCATTGGGGTCGATTTTGGATTCGGTCTTTCGTAATCGGAAATGGTTAATTTCAATAATTTATTTCCCGAATAGGCATCCCAATCCCAGGCACAAATTAGAATTGAAACACCGCTTGGTTCATTCAATTTCATATTTGGGTGGCAAAATACTAAAGGGCGGATGTAGGCATCTTTCAGTTTATTTAAGGTGAGAAGTTTATAAGTTTCTTTGATTAATTCTTGTTTATCCCATGGGAAAGGAATGTTTGCCAGTTGACAAGAACGTTCTAAACGATCAAAATGTGCAGCAGCTTTAAAAATGCGATTGCCATTGTGTGTTTTGTATGCTCTTATTCCTTCGAAAGCTGCATAACCATAATGCAAAGACTGACCATAAAGATCCGTGCTACTATCTACAGCTTTTTCAAACTTTCCATCAAGGTAAATAATCGTGTTCGAATTATAATATTTCATCACGTTTTGTTATTTAAAAAAAAGCGTCCTGTTTGTATCAGGACGCTTTAGGTATATTTAATTTCTTTTAAATCTATTATAAGCAGTCCGTCTTCTTCCCTAAAATATCTAGGAGTAGCAGGTTAAATAAAATGACAGGCAATAACACAACATTTCCGGCTGCAATTGCAGTAGAGTTGTTTAAAAATGTGTTGCCTTGATTAGTCATTATTTCCTTAGTGTTTATAAATACCAATTTAGTTTTTGGTTCATTAATTTGCAAGAGAAATCAGAAAAAATTAAAATAAGAATATAATTCGTTATTTAGAGCGCAAAACAAAATGTTGTTCGTTATGATGATGGGATTAGTGATTTAATGCCGCCAGCTGTAGACCAAATATCAAAACGGTATACGGTATGTTTATTATGCTTGCATTATAAATTTTCTGGTTTTCTTCTTAAAATGGATTTTTTTCATGCGAATTCTTATGATTTCCTGATTTTTGCAAGGGAAATAAAAGGTTGGGTTTTTCTTATTAATCGGTTTATGTTAGTAAAAATAAAGTTTAACAAAAAAGCCTTTCCGAATTTAATCGAAAAGGCTTCTTTTGAATGCTGAATCAATCAGCATGAAGAATTTTAATTAAGCAATACCTTCTGCTAAAACAACAATCTTATTATGGATGGCTTCAACTACACCACCTTTAATAAAAAAACGTTGTTCTTCATCTTTGCCTGCTTTTATAATAACTTCTCCATCTTCTAAAGTTGAGATGATCGCCGCATGGTCTCTCAAAATTTGAAAAGAACCTAAAGTTCCCGGAACCGTAACTGCTGTTACTTCACCTTCGAACACTTTTTTATCTGGAGTTAATATTTCTAAATTCATTATTTTAGTAGTTAGAATTTAGTAATTAGTAGTTAGACCAATTCACTAAATAAATTATCGAGGTAGTACTTAGACTAAAGACCGTAATCTATATACTAAGTACTAACTACTATATACTAATTAGCTTCTGCTAATAATTTTTTACCTTTTTCGATCGCATCTTCAATGCTACCAACTAAGTTAAATGCAGCTTCAGGATATTCATCAACTTCACCATCCATAATCATGTTGAAACCTTTGATGGTATCTTTAATGTCAACCAATACACCTTTTAAGCCTGTAAATTGCTCTGCTACGTGGAAAGGTTGAGATAAGAAACGTTGAACACGACGAGCTCTTGATACTACTAATTTATCTTCTTCAGATAATTCGTCCATACCTAAGATCGCGATGATATCTTGTAATTCTTTATAACGTTGTAAAGTTTCTTTAACACGTTGTGCAGTGTTATAGTGCTCATCACCTAAAACAGCAGGAGAAAGGATACGTGAAGTAGAATCCAATGGATCTACCGCTGGGTAAATACCTAACTCAGCAATTTTACGAGAAAGTACTGTAGTTGCATCTAAGTGGGCGAAAGTTGTAGCCGGTGCAGGGTCAGTTAAATCATCCGCAGGTACGTATACCGCTTGTACAGATGTAATTGAACCGCGTTTAGTTGAAGTAATACGCTCCTGCATTAAACCCATCTCAGTTGCCAATGTTGGTTGGTAACCTACTGCAGATGGCATACGACCTAATAAAGCTGACACCTCAGAACCTGCCTGAGTAAAACGGAAGATGTTATCAACGAAGAAAAGGATATCTTTTCCAGCGCCTTCACCATCACCATCACGGAAATATTCTGCAACTGTTAATCCTGATAATGCTACACGAGCACGTGCACCAGGAGGCTCGTTCAT
>NZ_AJLG01000059.1 GCF_000258495.1 Pedobacter agri PB92 | reverse complement strand
TCAAATTATTCCAAAGCATCATGCCATCATCTGCCAATACTTTCTCTTCTGATTCTTCTGCAAAATGTTCCAGAATAACGTAGAAATTATTCGGATCTATACTTTTAATATAACTGTTATAGTCTTTCCAAATGGCTACTCTACCGGCATCATATTTTCTAAAAACATCATCTCCGGAAGATGGTGTTTGGGTAAAACCTTTGGATAAATCAAATCTAAAACCATCAATTTTATACTGCTGCATCCAGAATTTAATTACATCTTTCGAGAATTTTTTGGTGGCCGCACTTTCATGGTTAAAATCGTAACCTACATTAAAGGGATGTTTTGCATCAACATTAAACCAGGGACTGTTTGCCGTTGGTTTAGAACCATCGAAATACATTTGCACCATAGGCGATTGACCGAATGAGTGGTTTAGAACCATATCCATAATTACAGCAATCCCTTTACCATGGCATTCATCAATAAAATTCTGCAAGGCGGTTTTTGTTCCATAATATTTATCAGGAGCGAAATAAAATGATGGATTGTAACCCCAGCTTAAATTCCCCTCGAATTCGTTAACTGGCATCAATTCAATGACGTTAATGCCCATGTTTACCAGATAATCCAACTTCGCAAGTGTAGAAGCGTAAGTATGTTCGGTAGTGAAATCGCGAATAAGCAATTCATAAATCACAAGATTATTTTTTTCGGGGCGGACGAAGCTATTGTTTTTCCAGGTGTAAATAGGCTGGTTTGCCTGCATTACGCTTACAATGCCAGTCGTTTTACCCGTTGGATAAGCCTTTAAATTAGGATATACCGCAGCCGAAATGTATTGATCGTTGTCTGGATCAAGTACTTTCTCGCAATATGGGTCGGCAACTTTTAACTTTCCATCAACATAAAATTGATACGCATATTCAGTGCCTGGATTTAAGTTATCAATTTGAATCCACCAGGTATTTCCATCGCTGGTCTTTTTCATTATTGATGCTGTTGTAGACCAATTATTAAAATCGCCAATTAATGAAACTGAAGTTTTTCCTGGTGCATAAAGTGTAACAATAGCCGATGTTCCGTTATTGATAAACGCAACACCATCTTTTGCACCAGCAGGCAAATCGGTTGTGGGGTTTGTAGGTGTTTCTGTTCCGCCCTCAGTTGAAGATTTTTTGCAGGAAGTATGGAACGCTGTTACAAGCAGCAATAGGTAGAGGATTTTTTTTCATTTGGTTAGGGATTTTTAGAGGATTTTGGTCATTGCGAGGTTCGAAGCAATCTATTTTCGATGAGATTGATCATCCCTCGCAATGACGAAATGTTTTTATACTGACCTATTTTCTTCAATAGACAGTTCTGACGCTAAAACTTCATCGGTTTTCTTTGGTTCTCTGATGAAAATGTAACAGATAACAGCGGCTAAAATCATTAAGCCACCGCCCAATTGAACGGCTAAAAGTCTGTCGTTATTTAATACATTACGCATTAACCAGCCAAAACCTAGTGATGCTATAATTTCTGGCAGTACGATGAAGAAATTAAAAATCCCCATGTAGATGCCGATTTTATCTTTAGGTAATGAACCGCTTAACATGGCATATGGCATAGAAAGAATACTTGCCCAAGCGATACCCACTCCCGTCATACATAGATATAACATGTTTTTGTCATGTACCCAAGCAACGCTGATTAATCCGATGGCGCCACATAATAAACAAATGGCATGCGTGGTTTTTCTACCCAAAGCATCAGCTATTTTTGGTAAAACCAATGCGAAAAGGAAAGTGATTACACTATAATATGCTAAAGTTAAACTACCGAAATCGGCACCTTGAGCATAGATAGGGTCAGCGGCATCTTTACCGCCGAAAACGTTTACCGCAACGGCTGTAGTGTAATAAAACCACATTAAGAACAATCCCGGCCAGGTAAAAAACTGAACCAAGGAAACGATTTGCATGCGTTTTGGCATATTGCTTAATGCATGAAAAATCTCTTTTGCCCCGCCTAAAAAACCACTATTGTTCTGTTTCAATTTTTCTTTAAAATCGGCATCTTGAGGTGGATATTCTTTGGTGGTAAAAACGGTCCACAGTACAGCGGCAAAAAAGAAAAATGCGCCGATATAAAAGGAGAACTTGACATTTTCAGGAATATTTCCCTGCGTTGCAGTATTCTCTAAACTGAATACATTTTTCATTAACCATGGCAATGCCGAGGCTACGCTTCCGCCCAAACCAATCATCATGCTTTGCATAATAAAACCACGGTTAACCTGACTATCAGGTAATTTATCGGTAACAAATGCACGGAAAGGTTCCATGGCAATGTTGCCAAAAACATCTAAAACCCAAAGCAAACCTGCAGCCATCCATAAAACACTGCTGTGCGGCATGAAGATTAACGCAATGCTGCTAACAATGGCACCAATCATGAAATAAGGCCTTCTTCTACCCCACTTCGGATGCCAGGTTCTGTCACTTAAATAACCGATAATTGGTTGCACCAATAGACCGGTTAATGGTGCTGCCAAAAACAATAACGGAACCTGGTCGGGGTTGGCTCCAAGGTTTTCATATATACGCCCCATGTTGGCACGTTGTAAATCCCAACCAAATTGGATTCCGAAAAAGCCAACACTCATATTAATGATTTGTGCCAGTGTTAATTTCGGGTTCTCGAATACTGTTTTTAAGCTCATTGTATTTGGTTTATTTAACCGCAAAGGCCGCCGAGTAAAAACGCAAAGCACTCAAAGCTTTGTGTTCATAATCTTTGTGGAAATCGTCTCGTTCTTTGCGGTTATTTCTTAGTTTAAAATTCTATTACTTGCGCCGAAACCGGACCAAGTGTTACCGGAATGCTTGTTCCTGCAGGTATGTTTAGTTTTCTGTCAGTCAACAAATCCGTAACAGGAGAAGAATGTTTCACTTTTAAAATATGGTCTGGAATTTCGATGTTGGCTTCTAAAGTCTGGTTTCTATCAAAGTTGGCAACGACCAACAGACGTTGCTTGCCCGAATAACGGATAAAAGCATACATGCGGTTGTTCATATTTCCTGCTTGCGGAACATCATAAATTTCGCCGTTTACTACTGCATCACTGGTAGAAGTTACCTTTAAGAGCTGTTTGTAGTAAGCCCTTAAGTTTTGCTGTGCTGCATTTAATTTATGGCCATCGAATAAACCACCATTCATCCATTTCTGATGATTTGGAACACCCCAATAATCAAAAATTGTGGTGCGGTTATCATCGCCACCGAAACCCTCAGCTCCTTTTCCAGGCTCACCTACTTCCTGACCGAAATAAAGCATTACGGGACCAGAGCCAAGCGTAGCCGAAACCACCATTGCAGGTAAAGCCAATTCAGCTTTCCCTGCAAAGCCTGCTGATGCAATGCGTTCCTCATCGTGATTTTCCAAAAAGCGCAACATATGTTTGCCAAAACCAGCGCTTTCTACCTGCCACACATGACGAACATCTTTCACATCGGCAGATGGTTCGTTTCTAATTAACCTTTTAAGACCATCATATAACCCAACTTTATCATATAGGTAGTCGAATTTACCCTCTTCTAAATACTGTTTGTAAACCTGCGGATTGTAAGCTTCACCTAAGAAAATTAAATCAGGATTAACTGTTTTAACTTGCGGAATCACCCAGTTCCAGAATGCGATAGGCACCATTTCAGCCATGTCGCAGCGGAAGCCATCAACGCCTTTTTTCGTCCAAAAGATTAAAATGTCTCGCATTTTAGTCCAAACAGGCGGGATGGGTTCAAAATGATTTTGTCTGCCATTTTGATAATCGACACCGTAATTTAGTTTTATGGTTTCATACCAATCATCATATTTAGGCGATGCCGTAAAAGCATCATTACCCGTCGCTTTTGCAGGATTTTCATCAAACCTTCCGTCTTGTAATATCGAAAGCGGCGTTTTTTGTCCGTTGGTGGGTACCACAAAAGGTTGATTAGGGATATAGTAAAAATCGTTTTGCGCACTGAAAGATTTGGTTACATCATCCTTAGCGCCAAAATCGATTACGTTTTTTGGCTTTGCATAAGAATGGTAGCTTCTGGCCACGTGATTCGGCACAAAATCGATTATGACTTTCAGGTTCTTAGCATGCGTTCTTTTTACCAAGGCCTCGAACTCTTTCATTCGGTTCTTCACGTCAACCGCTAAATCCGGGTTCACATCATAATAATCACGAATCGCATATGGAGAACCTGCTCTTCCTTTTACCACATCAGCATCATCAACCTTAATTCCGTATGCGGAATAATCGGTTAAACTGGCATGGGCGATAGCACCAGTGTACCACACGTAGTTTACATGAAGTTCTTTAATGCCATCTAAAGCTTTATCCGTAATATCATTAAACTTTCCAGAACCATTTTGTTCAATGGTGCCGTAAGGAATATTTGTAGTGTTTTTATTCCCAAATAAACGGGGCAATAACTGATATATAACGATTTGTTTATCGTTCATATTTTTACTCTTTTTTTGTGCAAAGGATGATTGAGCAATTAGTAAAAGGAAAATTGCTATTACTGAAATCATTGAAATGAGGTTGCTTCGTTGTTCCTCCTCGCAATAACGAGGAGTCGAAGCCAATTTCAATACATTTTCCATTTCACGTTTTACCTCTACAATCATACCAACTCCGCGTTATTCACTTCAATTTCTGCGTTTCCAGCCAACTTATAAACCTGGTTTCTAATTCCGATTTCTAAATCAACATCGTTATGGTTTTTAATGTTGATGCCATTCTCAGTGATATTTACTTTCAAAGTTGCACCTCTGAAACCAATTGTAAATGAGAACGATTTCCACTGTGTTGGCAAGAAAGGATTAAACTGTAATTTACCATCACGAACACGCATACCTGCGAAACCTTCTACTACACTCATCCACGTTCCCGCCATGGAAGTGATGTGTAAACCATCCTCGGTATCGTTGTTGTAATCATCTAAATCTAAACGGGCAGTACGCAAATAGAATTCGTAAGCACGAGCCTCATCATTTAGTTTAGCAGCTAAAATACTATGTACGCAAGGCGATAAAGAACTTTCATGAACCGTACGTGGCTCATAAAAATCGAAGTTTCTTCTGATGGTTTCCAAATCGTAATCTTCCTCGAAGAAATACAATCCTTGTAAAACATCGGCCTGTTTAATAAATGGCGAACGCAAAATCCGATCCCAGCTCCACTTCTGGTTAATTGGTCTTTCGCTTGCCGGCAAATCTTTAACTAATGTTTGTTCTTTGTCTAAATAACCATCTTGCTGTAAGAATATACCGAGATTTTTATCTTCCGGATAATACATTTTTTCAATGATATCTGCCCAATCGGCAAATTCCTGTGCATCGAAATTTAAGCTTTTTAATAAGCTGTTGTATTTTTCTTGTTGTTGAGTTTTTACAATTTCAGCAGCCTCGGTTGCATATTTCATGCACCATGTCGCCAATAAATTGGTGTACCAGTTGTTGTTTACATTATTCTCATACTCGTTCGGACCCGTAACACCAAGCATTACATATTGCTGTTTTTCACCGCTCCAGTTTACGCGTTGTTTCCAGAAACGGGCAATACCGATTAAAACTTCCAAACCGAAATCCGACAAATAACTTTCATCACCTGTGTAACGGATATAGTTGTAAATCGCGAATGCAATAGCGCCATTACGGTGGATTTCTTCGAAAGTGATTTCCCACTCATTATGGCATTCTTCGCCGTTCATGGTTACCATCGGATACAAGGCAGCGCCATCTTTAAAACCTAGTTTAGCAGCATTTTCTATCGCTTTACCTAATTGTTTGTGACGGTAAACCAATAAGTTTTTGCTTACTTCCTGTGGAGCGGTTGCCAAGTAAAAAGGCACACAATAAGCTTCAGTGTCCCAATAAGTAGAACCTCCGTATTTCTCGCCCGTAAAACCTTTCGGACCAATATTCAACCTGTCATCTTTACCTGTGTAGGTTTGAAATAACTGAAAAATATTGAAACGAATGGCTTGTTGAGCCGAAACATCACCCTCAATAATGATATCGCTTTCTTCCCATTTGGTTGCCCAGGCTTCTGTTTGTTCTTTCAATAAAGTATCGAAACCTTTAGCGGATGCTTTTGCAATAACTGATTTGGCTTCTTCTAGAAGTGATGCCTTTGAATAATTTTCAGAGGATAAGTTTGCTGCAATTTTAATTAAAGTAATTTCCTCGTTAGCCTTTAACTCAACAGAAAAAGTTTGTCCCACGAATTTTTCCTTACGAACAGCCTCTGGACTGATATCTAATTTCGCGGAACCTTTATACAATTCGATATTGCTGCCGGTACAAACTTCGAATTCAGTTTTTTTCGTCCTTAATTGGATGTAAGCTTCCGTTCCGGTGATTTCATCAGAAACCATATCCCAGAATTTCTCATCATAATTACTATCCTGGTTTTTGACATCGCCGTCGATGAAAGGCATTAACGTGATTTTTCCGTCAAAGTTTAAAGGCGTAATGCTGTAGCGGATGGCACCCACTTCGTCATCAGCAATGCTGCAAAAACGTGTTGCTTTTACTTTTACTGTTTTACCACTTTTAAGCTTTGCAGTGAAAGTACGTTCTAAAATACCGGCATGCATATCCAAAACACGTTTGAAATCGCTCACTTCAGCGGTAGCTAAATCTAAGATTTCATCCTCCAGTTTTACTTCGATACCTACCCAGTTTGCTGCGTTTAAAACCTTTGCGAAATATTCAGGATAGCCATTTTTCCACCAGCCCACACGGGTTTTATCCGGATAGTAAACACCAGCAACATAATTCCCCAAAAGGGTTTCACCAGTGTAAGTTTCTTCAAAATTGGCACGCTGACCCATACGGCCATTACCCAAACTGAAAATACTTTCTGAAATTTTATTTAAATGTGGATCAAAGCCTTCTTCGATAATGTTCCACTCATCTGCTTTAATGTAATTCTTCATATTTTATGCTTTCGTCATTGCGAGGCACGAAGCAATCTCCTTTCGAAGTACCCATGCTTACAATTTTTGAATTTCTATTACTCTAAGATTATTCATTTGTTGCTTATGTTTTTAGAAGCATTCATGAACTCTCTACGTTCGGTTGTCTTCGTGCCTCGCAATGACGACACTGGCTAACCTACAACTCTTCTAAATCTTTAACCGTTAATTTATCTAATCCGCTTACCACCACGTCGGCATCAGTAAGCACACTTTTTTCGCCAATACCAATGGCTTTCATGCCGCCACGCTTTGCAGCTTCCACACCCGCAACCGCATCTTCAAATACAACACATTCATCAGGTTGAAAACCTAAAAGTTCAGCACCTTTCAAAAAAACTTCCGGGTCTGGTTTTGATTTTGTTACCATGTTTCCATCTACAATCTCATCAAAAAAATGAGCAAGATTAGTGCGTTCCAAAATGATTCCAGAGTTTTTACTCGCTGAACCTAATGCTAATTTGTAACCTGCTTTATGAATAGCTGTCAAAAAATCAACCGTTCCTGGCAAAACCTCAGCGGGCGTCATTTTGGTAATCATATCTACATACCAGCTATTTTTTAAAGTAGCCAGTTCTTCTTTCTCTGCATCAGTTTTTTCGACGCCGCCCCAGGCCAAAATTTTATTTAAGCTTTCTACCCGGCTTACGCCTTTCAGTTGCTCGTTTTGTTCTTCAGTAAAATCGAAGCCCATGGTATTGGCCAAACGTTTCCAGGCTTGATAATGGTAAACCGCTGTGTCTACCAGTACACCATCCAAATCAAAGAGACAGGCTTTAATTTGAGATGTTGCAGGTAGTGTATTTGATGTTTCTTGCATTGTTTTGTTTCTATATGTTGTCCACAGATATGCTAAACTGATGCCAACTAAATAAATAATTTCAAATCACTTATAGTCAATCTGCTACAATTAAATAATGGTTTTAAATGGTTCAGTATCGAACAATCCGTTCAAAAGTGAACACATTAACCCTGCTTTAATTTAACTCTAAAACTAAAGTTGTTTTTGCAGGTACTTTAATTTCTTTAAATGATACCGTTTCGTTATTGATAATGTTTTTGGCCGTGGTAATCCCATTTGTTCTTTCGGCAAAGCGATCTGTATTCAAAGTTTTTTCCTTTTCCGTATTATTAGAAATAACCATTACCGTACCTTTTGGTTGAGCATTGTATCTGAAATAAACATAAATATCATCTTCTGGAACAAACTGCATTAATTTTCCCGTTTGCAGTGCTGCGCTATTTTTGCGGTAATTGGCTAAAGTTTTCACAAAGTTGAATGCTTCATTTTCTTTATTTGTTCTGCCATCGGCGATGAACTTATTTTTCTTATCGCCATCCCATCCGCCAGGAAAATCAGAGCGTACTAAACCATCAGGGTTGGAGAAGTTTTTCATTAAAATTTCTGTTCCATAATACATTTGCGGAATGCCTCGCATCGTTAACAAAAGTGCCATTCCCATTTTGTATTTATCGAAATCTTCATTCACCACAGAATAGAAACGGCTCATATCGTGATTATCCAAAGCAATGCAGTTTAAAGTAGGATCTTTATATAGAAAGTCGTGAGCAACAACATCGTACAAACGATTGATACCATCTGTCCAGCCATTTTTACCATTTAAAGCTTCGTAAATCCCTTCTTTTATAGCCATATCGGTAATACCTGGCAAGTGCGTATCGAAACCACGGTTAACGGTATTTCCTTGAGTGAAATAAGCCTGATTCGCCACTCCCGAAACAAATGTTTCTCCGAAAATAGATAGTGTTGGAAATTCAGCTTTTAATTTTAAAGCCCAATCAGCCATGTATTCAGGGTCGTTGTAGGGATAAGTATCTAAACGCAATCCATCAATTCCTGCATACTCAATCCACCAGATGTGGTTCTGAGTTAGATAATTTTGAACATAGGGATTTTGTTCATCCAAATCTGGCATAGAGGGCACAAACCATCCATCCAACATCTTTTTACGATCAGCAGCGGATGCATGCGTGTCCATCACGGCTTGATCGCGGTAACTGGTTTGTGTATATTTTGGCCATTGATGCACCCAGCTTTTCATTGGTAAATCTTTGAAAAACCAGTGTCCGGTACCGATATGATTATGAACAATATCTTTAACCACTTTCATGCCTTTAGCATGAGCAGTTTCCACATATTTTTTGAAAAGTTCATTTGTTCCATAACGGGGATCAATTTTATAATGATCTGTTACTGCATATCCATGATAGGAAGCTTTTTTCATATCATTTTCGATTTCAGGAGTCATCCAAACGGTAGTGATTCCTAAATCTTTAAGGTAATCCAAATGATTGATCACGCCTTGAATATCTCCCCCATGGCGGAAATACATGCTGTCGCGATTGAGTGCTGTTTCGGCTAAGCCTTTAACAACGTCATTACTTTTATCGCCATTCGAAAAACGATCGGGCATTAACAAGTAAATAAAATCTTTTTGCGTTACACCTTGAATTCTACCTGCGGTTTTATCGCGGTTTTTTAATTCGTAGTTATAACTAAATATTTTTTTGCCTTTAACAGCGAAATTAATCGGGAACGTTCCCGCCTTTACTGTTGAAGAAAGTTCCAAATCCAAAAATAAGTAATTAGGATTTTCAACTTTGTTAACTTTTACCAGTTTAACACCTGGGTAAGATAAGGTTACATTACTTGTTGCAATATTTTCGCCATGAACAAGCAATTGCAATTTTGGATTATGCATTCCGGCGAACCAGAACATGGGCTCGATGCGTTCAAATTTTTGAGCGAACGAACTGAAACCAGCAAGTAAGATTAGAGAAACTAAAAATGATTTCTTTGCAAAACGCAAAGTGTTAGTCTGAGCATTAAAGGTTAGCGGACGAAGTAATATGTTAAGGGATCTAATCATGCTGAAACTTTATAGATTATAAAAAACCCCGTGGCATAACCACGGGGCAAATATGATAAGTTAGTTTTTAACAATGGTATACGTACCACCAGTCACTTTATCTCCTGTTCTGATTACAGTTAAGGTAATGGTATAGGTACCTGCAGCAGTCACTTTGATGTTATCGCCGTTTGGCGTTAAAGTAGCGCCACCGCCTAAATTAAGATCCCAGGCATGTCCGAAGCGGAATTTGAACTCTCCAACACCTAAAGTTGTTTTTAAAGAGTAAACTGTTGATTTACCATCGTTCACGCCTTTCATATCAGTATCCGCTCCCCAGCCTCCTGGTGTCGCATCGCCAATTAACGACCATTCATTTGGTGTACCAAAAACAATGGTGTTTTTATTTAAATCAACTGTTACCTGTTTTACTATTGCTTCTGGAGCTTTTAAGTTATCACCAGCGCTTGAGCTAATTTTGCCTGCACCAGCATCGCCGTAAGCAACATCCCATTTCTTAGCCGGTGTAATTTTGAACTCTAAATTCCCAGTTGTGTAAGCAATCATACCGGTGTAAACACCATTGCTGGATAAAGAAATTAAGCTATCAGCAGTTGATGGGTTCCAGCCCTGGTAAGCACCTGGAGCATAAATCCATGCAGAAGCCAGATAAGGCGTAGCACTTAATGTTACCACATTTGAATAAGTTAAATCATTTGCCGCAGCTCCTGATTTTAGCCTTACCTCAACTTGCGCAGGTGTACCAACTACGCCACCCAATGCCAAAATCATATTGTTCACTTCAGTAATGGTTGGTGCATAGGTTTTTGCTGTAACTACAATCTCTCTTGGCGTAGCGAAATTGGTTCCTTTTAAGGCAAATTGCAAAGTTGATGTAACCGGCACCACATAGCCAGTCGAAGTAGCCAATGGATAAGTTAAAGTTGTTGCTGGTAGCGCCCCGTTAGTTTGCACTAAATTTAATGTAGTGCTTGATGCCGTAAGTGTTCCTGCCGGAGTAACGTTAGAAACCGTTCTGATTTCATCTTTTTTACACGACCAAAGCGATACCGCAATTAAGCCTAAAGCTAAGGATTTGAATAATTTTGATTTCATATCTTTTGTTAATAAAGATTAATAACCTGTGTTTTGAACCAAATTCGGATTGGCAATTAAATCTGCCAATGGAAGTGGATAAAGATTACGGAAAGCTGGTAAAGCAGCACCTGCCTGCACACCACCTTTATATGGCCATAAATATGTTGAGCCGGCGAACTTTCCGAAACGGATCAAATCTGTACGACGGTGTCCTTCCCAGTATAATTCACGACCACGCTCATCTAAATAAAAATCAGTAGTAAGCGCAGCTGCACTTACGTTCCCCGAAGTATTGCCATAAGCTCTGGTACGTAAAGCATTCACATAAGTCAGCGCCAATGCTGCGCTACCACCTGAACCACCACGGGCAACTGCTTCTCCATAAATTAAGTATTGTTCTGCCAAACGGAATAAGGCAAAATCTAAAGAACTAAATGTTCCATTTAATGATCTGCCAGGAGCTCCAGTTGAAGTCACGTTTTTAAACTTAGTTACACGTAAACCATCTGTAAATTCGCCAACAGCATCAACTGCTCTTTTAGTACCGAAGAAAGCGCCACGTTTATCCAACGTTCCATTTGCATCAGGGAATAAGTTTGGTAAGTTTTGACGTGTTCTGTTACCACCCCAACCACCAGAAGGAACACCATATGATGTAGGATTCATATCAGCGTTAATTCCAGCGTTGATTAAAAAAGTTGTACCACCATAGTTTGTTCCATTAATACCATCGTAGTTAATGGTTAAAATATTTTCGGTATTGTTTACTTCGTTATCTGCTTTAAACAAATCCATATAATTTGCTTTTAATGAATAACTGGCTGCAATTACTTTGCTTGAATAAGTGATCGCTTCAGTATTTTTCGCTGTACCTGTATAAACCTGTGCATTTAAATACAATCTGGCTAGCAATGCCCAGGCTGCACCTTTATCGGCACGACCATACTCATTTGCTCTTGGCTCTGCCAAATCGCCTTCAATGGCTTTCAACTCAGATTCAACATAGTTGAATAAGGCCGCTCTTTGAATTTGTTTAGGGTTTACTTTACCAATGGCATCATCTTCGGTGATGAAAGGAGGATTACCAAAGGCATCTAACAACACCCAGTATTGGAAAGCACGTAAGAAACGAGCTTCAGCACGGTAACGGGTAATGGCAGTGGCATCAGCACCTGTAATGTTTCTGCTTGCTAATTTTTCTGCTGTACTTTCGCGTAAAAATTCATTAGCGAAAGTAATTTGCAATACGCTTCTTGAATATAAGCCACGTAAAAACTGGTTATCTGGTGTTGGTGTTCCATAATCTAATTCAGGAATACCCACATCACCCCATGCACAAATGGCCTCATCGGTTACCAATTCTTGTGAGGTCCAGAATAAACGAAGGAAATCTGCATAACCTGCATTTAATCCGCCCACATCACTATTATCAGAACCTGATGGACTTGTTAACGCATAAGTTGCATATAACTTTACCAAACTGTTTTTATAACCTGCCGGAGTTGCATAAACGGTAGCAGATGTTACATCGTTGGTTGGTGTTAAATTAAACGATTCTTTTTTGCATGAATTTAATGACAACAGTAATGCACCTGAAGCCAGTATCATTTTAAATGAATTTTTCATTTTCATATCTTTTCTTTGATAGGTTTTGATCACCGTCGCTTTAGCAGCTTTATTTTCAGCATTTAAATTGATCGTGTTCATCGCTATTAATAATTAAAAACCAACATTTAAACCTAAAGTATATGTTCTCGGACGTGGGTATAAGTTGTAATCAATACCTGAAACTGACTCAGGATCGATTCCTTTATACTTAGATACGACAAATACATTTTGGCAGTTTGCTGATATACGCATTGAAGCTGTACCAGTTTTAGAAAGTTTACCAACATTATAAGATAAACCAGCATTGTCCATTTTTAAGAATGATGCATTTCTGATATAGTAATCACTTAAGTACTGAACACCTGATGCACCTGAGAAATTGGTATTATATAAATCTGATGTAGAGTTATTCAGGATACCTTGAGTACTTAACACGTTATTTCTGATCCCAAAGTTTGAAGAAATGTTATCATAGATGTAGTTACCAAAGTTTGCTCTCAATACGGTACTTGCTGTCCATCTTTTGTAAGTGAAAGAAGTATTGAAACCTAACGTGATTACAGGATCTGGTGATTTGTAAAAATATTGGTCAGCATCGTTTACTGCACCGTCACCATTTAAATCCTGATAAACGCCTTCTAATGGTTTGCCATCAGCATTGTATACTTGTTTGTAAACAAAGAATGAACCTGGCAATTGATTAACGGCGTTATATTTTAAGTGAATACCTGTACCGCCGGTAATATCACCAGCATCAATTTTAAAACCTGAATTAGGATTTAATGTTAAGTTGGTTACTTTTCTTTTGTTATAAGCACCGTTTACACCGATATCCCATGTAGTATTCTCAGTTTTGATCGCTACATAGTTTAAACTTACCTCAGCTCCCCTTACTTCCATGTTACCCACATTGGTTGTTAAAACGTTACTAAAGTTTGTGCCCACTGGAATGGTTACTGTACTTAATAAATCTTTGGTTTTTTTGTAGTAAGCATCGATGCTACCATACAATCTGCCATTTAAAAAGCCATAATCTAAACCGGCGTTATAAGTTGTAGTACTTTCCCATCTTAAATCAGGGTCGTAACCTGCAGGACTGTAGTAGTTATAAAATGTATTACCCACCTGATACTGGCCATTGTTGGTACTTGCGTAATATTTTGATAAGTAATCATAGTTACCAATACCATCTTTATTACCGGTTTCACCGTAGGTTAATCTCAATTTCAAATCAGAAATTACTTTGCTGTCTTTCAAGAAATCTTCACCGATAATTCTCCAGGTAAAACCTGCTGACGGGAAATAACCCCAACGGTTATCTTCAGCAAATTTCGAAGAAGCATCCGCTCTCATTGTTCCTGATAGGATATATTTATCAGCAAAAGTATAATTGAAACGACCATAGTAAGAAAGCAGTTTATTTTGATCAACAGAGAAAGGGAAAACTGGAGTAGTTTGCAATACACCTGTACCTCTGTAAGTAGCAAAATTATAATTGGTTACTGCATCATCATAATAACCGTAACCGGCAGTCACATCAAATCTGCTTTTGCCTAAAGTTTTAGCATAAGTTAAATAAGCTTCAGAGAACTTGTTCATTTCTGTGTTCAATCTTCTTGAGAAAGAACCTTCAGTTGAGAAACTCTGTGCAGCATAGATTGGAACAATTGTACGTCCGTAACCTTTCGAATAATCATAACCAGCATTAATCACGGCATGTAATTCAGGCAAGAAATGGAAAGAATAATCTAGTTTTAGGTTACCAAAACTTCTGGCCGCATTACCATGATTATCTTGTTGTTCAATTAAAGCAAGTGGGTTACGTGGAGCGTTCGGATTTGGAACACCTGCAGAAGTTATCCACTCGAAATAATTTCCGAATTTGTTATTTGAATAAATCGGTTGTGTTGGATCAAACTGAATGGCCGCACCAATTGCACCATCATTTGGGTATTGAGAATCGGTTAATGAACCTTTTAAATTCAATTCGATTTTTAAGTGATCTTGAAATAATTTAGGAGAAATAGAGAAAGCTCCTGTTGCTCTTTTCAACTTACTTCTCACTACAACACCTTCCTGATCTAAATAACCGCCGGAAACACGGTAAGGTACACCTTTAAATGAACCGGCAATACTCAAGTTATTGTCAGTAGTGAATGCGGTTTGATAAATTGCATCTTGCCAATCTGTATTTGCAGTACCCAATAAAGCCTTTTGTGCAGCATTACCATTGGTATTTACGAAAGCACGAACCTCATCGGCAGTAAGTACATCAACTTTTTTAGCTACTGTTGAAATGGAATTATTAGTGCTCAGCGTAATTTGAGGCGCACCAGAGGTTCCTTTTTTAGTTGTAATTAAAATTACTCCGTTGGAAGCTCTTGAACCATAAATAGCAGTAGCGTTTGCATCTTTCAGTACAGTAAAGGTTTCAATATCATTAGGATTGATTAATGAAAGCGGACTTGGTGCATTACCAATTCCATTTCCACTAAAAGGCACCCCATCAACAACAATTAATGGATCGTTGCTGGCGTTTAATGATGCACCACCACGAATACGGATAGTACTACCACCGCCCGGCGCACCGCCGCCCGAGATGATATTAACACCGGCAACTTTACCCTGAATTAATTGTTCAGGTGTGGTAATGGTTCCTTTCTGAAAATCTTTTGAATTCACCGTAGTGATTGATCCAGTTAAGTTTTTCTTCTCAGCAGTACCATAACCGATCACCACAACCTCATTAAGTTTTTGTGCATCGGGTACCAACTGGAAATTTGCGGTAGCATTTGCCGAAACAGTAACAGCTTTATCAAGGGTTTGATAACCGATGAAACTTGCTGATAGAGTGATGGCACCATTTGTAAGTCCAGCCAATTTAAAGTTTCCGTTTACATCTGTTGATGTACTTCTTGTTGTACCTTTTACAACAACTGAAGCACCAGGTAAAGGTTGGCCGGTTTCATCAAGCACTTTTCCAGATACCGATCCGGTTTGTGCTTTTACGATTAATGCTGAAAGAACTAACAGCACCAAAAGCCCCTGTTTTAACAGGTAAAATACTTTCATATTCGAAGCTCGTTTAAGTATAAAAATTTGGTTAAATATTATAGTGAATTACACATAGGCCTAATTTACAGCACTTAATGAGATTTCAAAATTTATTTAAAAAATATATTTCGGAGTGAAAAACGCGACGGGAAAATTTAACCAAATCATCACTTTTTCTTAATATAAAAATCAAGACGAGTTATCAAATATAATTTTAAAAAACTGATTATCAATAAATTATAAATGTTAAATTTAAAATCAATGTGTATTTTTTACACTAAGCCATTTTCCGACTACTTTTCGGGAACGTTCCCGAAAAATTGAAAGCCAAATCCGATAAATTTTCGGGAACGTTCCCGATGATGAGGCAAAATTCTGCGTATTTTACACTAAGTGATGATTTTTTTTGAAGTTTTCAGCCTTGAAATTAAGGGTGATTTTTAGGCGTTTTTTGCCGGTTTGGCGGTCGAATTTCTCTTGATAATTTTAGATTGTAAAACTACCTCCGTTAAGCGATTTTTATCCTGATGATCATCCAGGATTTTGAATAATAATTTGGCGGCCTGTTCCCCTATTTCTGTTGCAGGTTGCGTAATGGTAGTTAGGGAAGGATTAAGTAATGGCGCAATCTCCAGACTCGAAAAACTGATTACCTTTAAATCATCTGGAATACTAATTCCCAAATCGTAACAGGCATAATAAGTGGCAAATGCCAAACGTTCAACAGAAGTGAATACCCCATCAGGTTTCAGCTGATTCAAAGCCTCCTTAATGATTACACTATTTTCTTCATAACTGTTGCTGCAGTCAACAATTAAACTTTCATCAAATAAGACCTGGTGTTTGGCCAAAGCGTCAATATAACCCTGCATTCTGGTTTTACCAATAGAAAGGCTTTTGTTTACCACCATATAGGCAATACGTTTACAACCTTGCTCAATCAAATGTTCAGTGGCCAGAAAACTGCTGTTGTAATCGTTTGTAATTACTCTTGGGGTTTCGATATCCTCATAAATCCTATCAAAAAATACCAGGGGCAAGCGCTTGGCACCAAAGTTATTCAAATAATTGTGATCGTTTGCCTCGCCGGAAACCGACATAACGATACCTTCTGCTCTCCCGTTATGCAGGTGACCGATAAAATTAACCTCCTTGTGATAATCATCATCAGTTACATAAATGAGGATGTGATAACCATTTTCTCGAGCTACTCTTTCAATACCATGAATGGCCTGCGAGAAATAATTATTGGCTAACTCTGGAACAATAACAGCTATCGTTTTACTTTTTTGTTCTCTTAAATTACTGGCGTAATGGTTTGGTTGATAATTAAGCTCTTTGGCCTTGGCCAAAATACGCTCTTTGGTAGCACCGCTAATATCACTATTATCTCTAAAAGCCCTTGAAATTGTCGAAGTAGATAAATTCAAAGCTTCGGCTAATTTCTTAATGTTGATACTATCCATTTGGGTTTATAAAGCTGGTTAATTTAAATTTAGTTGTAAATATAAACTATAATATTTCGAAATAAATACAGCTATTCCTTCATAAAATAGAAAATTATTCCTTTTGAGTGTAAAAGATTATTAATGTTACCGCTTCATTCGCTTTATTTTCAGTTTTTTGAGAACAAAAGTGAACTTCATCCCCAATGCATGGAATGCCAAAATAATTTCAATTTTCGAAAACAAAAAACCGTAAAGAAACATTATTAGTATTAAACAAATTATCATATTTGCCATCCAAATCATAAAGACAACCGATATGGTCAATATTTACACTTATGAGAAATAAGAAAATACTCATCGCTGACGACGACGAAGGAATTGTGGATGCTGTGACGATGATATTAGAGGTTATGGGTTATGAGGTAGCATATACTTACGACGGTGGAGCCGTAATTGATGCAGTAAAAGACCGGCCAGATTTGATTTTGCTTGATATTTGGATGAGTGGACACGATGGCCGTGATATCTGCAAACAACTCAAAAGCGATCCAGATTATCAGGAAATTCCCATTTTGATGATTTCCGCGAGCAGAGACATTCGCCAATCGGCTTTAGATGCCGGCGCTAATGATTTTATGGAGAAACCTTTTGAAATGGATTCCCTACTGAATAAGGTCGATTCTCTTTTAAATTAGCTTAGCCAGGTCAGCTGGTATTATATCCCAAAAAAAGTTCTCCCTTTAAATTTATCTCAATCATCTTTTTAGTTTCTGGATAGAAGTTTACATTCTTCATCCATCAAGTTAAGGTCTAACTGATCACCAGCAAATTCAACGCTGAATTTTAAAACATCATCAATCCCCATCCGGTTTGCATGCTGTTAAAATGATAATTCTTTCCATCATGTAAAGAAATAAATCTAATTGGGTGATGAGGATAAAAATGCCGAGATTTAAATTTTAAATGTCTGATCAGAATCCACCTGCTTTAAGAAAGATAATTCATATTGATATGGATGCTTTTTATGCATCTGTAGAGCAACGAGATTTCCCGGAATATAGAGGAAAACCGATTGTTGTTGGCGGCAAGCCAGATAGCAGAGGTGTGGTAGCAACCGCGAGTTATGAAGCCAGGCAGTTCGGAATAAAATCAGCTATGTCATGCAGCAAAGCCTATCAGCTTTGCCCTACTGCTATCTTTGTTTACCCCCGTTTTGATGCTTACAGTTCCGTTTCAAAATCTATCAGGGAAATTTTTAGCCGATACACAGATATTATAGAGCCTCTTTCTTTAGATGAGGCTTACCTGGATGTTACGGAAGATAAATTAGGTATTGGTTCGGCTATTGATATTGCAAAATCAATTAAAGACGCCATTAAAAATGAACTGAATTTAACGGCATCAGCTGGTGTTTCCATTAATAAATTTGTGGCAAAAGTTGCTTCTGATATGAATAAGCCTGATGGACTTACTTTTATTGGCCCATCAAAAATTAAAGCTTTTATGGAGAAGTTGCCTGTAGAAAAATTTTTTGGCGTAGGAAAAGTGACCGCTGCAAAAATGAAAGCGATGCAAATCCATACGGGTTCCGACCTGAAGAACCTGAGCGAATCTCAGCTTCTTTCCCAATTCGGGAAGTCGGGAAAGTTTTACTACAAAATAGTTCGGGGAATAGATGACCGGCCGGTTCGAGCCAACCGGGAAACAAAATCAGTGGGTGCTGAAGATACCCTTGCAGAAGACACCAATGAAGACTCGGTAATGCATGATTTATTAAAGCAGATTAGTGAAACCGTTGCCAAACGACTGGAGAAATATCAGTTAAAAGGAAAAACGGTTACGCTAAAAATTAAGTTCGAAGATTTTAAACTAATTACCAGAAGCCGATCTTTCCCATTGGCGATACATAAGGCAGAAAACATTTATGCCGAAGCGATTAAACTTTTAAATGATGCAAACATTGGCAGCTTAAAAGTAAGGCTATTAGGCATTACCCTCTCAAGATTTTATGATGAACATCCTTCAGAAAAGCTGGAAGATAATCAATTGGAATTTGATTTTTAAATTAAAGCCAATAACTGAACTTATTTCTTCATCACTATGCGATGATCGCTATCATCGATAATATTTACTTCAATAATCCCATCAGCGTCTCTAAGCAATCGCTTACAATCTTCACTTAAATGCTGCAAATGTAGCTTTTTGTTCGCTGAGCTATATTTTTCAGTGAGTTTATTTAGCGCATCAATTCCCGACATATCAAAAACCTTACACTCTTTAAAATCGATCACTACATGATCAGGATCCTTGGCTACATCGAATATGTCGTTAAAATTAGCAACTGAACCAAAAAAAAGCGGACCAAGAACTTCATAGTGTTTCACACCTTCCTGATCTATATACTTATTTGAGCGAATCCTTTTCGCACTATCCCATGCGAAAACCAATGCTGAAATGATTACGCCGATTAGTACTGCAAGGGCCAGGTTGTGAAGCCAAATGGTTATAACCGCCACTGATATTCCAATAAAAATATCCTGCTTCGGCATTTTATTGATGACTTTGAAACTCATCCATTCAAAAGTACCAATGGCAACCATCATCATTACACCTACTAAGGCAGCCATTGGCACCCGCTCAATAACGGGTGCACCAACTAAAATAATAACGAGTATAGTGAGCGCTGCAATAATACCAGATAGCCTTGCCCTTGCTCCCGCCGATAAATTTACAAGTGTTTGTGCAATCATCGGGCAACCGCCCATCCCTGTAAAAAAAACCATTGGTAATATTGGCAATACCTTGAGCAATACTTTCCCTATTTCCATTGCCTTTTGTTTCGGTAATTTCGTCAACCAGGTTTAATGTTAGCAAACCTTCTGTTAAGCCCACGCCAGCCATAATTAATCCATAAGGAAAAATGATTTTCAGTGTTTCTATGTCAAATGGGATTTTTGGAATATGAAATGGCGGAAAACCACCGCTTACTGAAGCAATGTTTCTGACCAGTTTGGTATCAATATTAAATGTAAGGACTACAAGAAAAACAACAATAATTGCAACTAATGATGCTGGAATTGCTTTTGTGATTTTCGGCAATAACAAGACTATCGTTATGGTTAAGGCCACCAAAGCTAGCATAATATATAAAGGTGTACCGCTTAACCAGGCTACGTTTCCGTTCACGATGGTTTTAAACTGCTCCAGTTGCGACATAAAAATAATCACTGCCAAACCATTTACAAAGCCAAACATAACGGGTTGTGGAACGAGCCTAACGAATTTACCAAGTTTGAAAAGCCCAACCAGAATTTGTATAATACCTGCAAAAGCCACTGCTGCAAACACATATTCAATGCCGTGGCTTTTCATTAAAGCAATCAATACAATTACCGTGGCACCAGCTCCGCCAGAAATTAAGCCCGGTCTTCCACCCAAAATGGCGGTAACCAAACCCATAATAAAAGCGGCATACAAACCCGTTAACGGTGGAAAACCAGCTAGAATAGCAAACGACAACGATTCGGGAATCATGGTCATGGCTACGGTTAATCCGGCTAAAATTTCAGTTCGGTAATTTATGCCCTTCGAAAAATCGAAAAGTTGAAGATAAGGTTTCATTACTGGATTATTACAGCTGCAAATATCAACTATTATAATGAATTGAGCTTATAGCGTAAACTTAATATCCTGGTAAAATCAACAAAAAATTACTTTACCTGCTGTTTTAATTCTTTTTTGGTAAACTCCTTTTTAATTACTTCGGGCAGGTATGAGACGGTATATTCCTGTTGTGAAGTTAATATGGCATCGGCATTTCCATCTATACAAAAATGCGGAGTGATAAATCCATATAGACTTTTTGTGGTGGCCATAGTTTTATTCCTCACACTTTCAAAATCTGCAGACTTCAGGTACATCAGCAAAATAGATACACCATATACATTGCCTCCATTTGATTTGCTGTTTAAACCAAGGGCTGTGCCCGGATAAACGGTTTGTCCGACCTTAACCGCAAAACTCCCTTTCTTGAGTCCTCTGTAGTTGGCCAATGTTCCATCAGCATGTTCAACAATCAAATCATTAGTTTTACTGGTATAGGCTATCCCATCAACCAAATCTGAATCGTATAAATCTTTCACTTCAACTACAACCCCTTTACGGATGGCCGTAACTGTATCCTCTTCTTTCGTAGAAAATCGATACACTTTCCAATCTTCGGGTGTGGTATTTCCGAAATAAGTAGCATTTACAAAAGATGACTCCACCGCCCTCATCTTTGCACCATTTTTAGCCGGCAAAGTGTAAACAAAAGCAGCATTATATTTCGGATTTAACTTTCCCCTAATCGACGAATAACTGTAAGAAAATCCAATTCCCTGATCTTTATTTGTAGGAGTTAAAGTTGTCAGGGTTCCTGAATAACCTCGGGCTTCAAACTTGCGATTTCCAGGATCAGCAGTATTAGTTAACTGGTCAAATTTTAACACCACGGTGTAAAACCCTGGATCTGTTTTGTCAAAGTTGAAAGTCACACTCTTATCTGCATTAACTTTATAAGACAATTTTACCGGATTTTCTTGCGCAGCTGCACAAAACCAGGCACTAGCTGAAGCAAAAAAAACCGCCAGCATTAATCTGAAATTCATCATGTGATAGATCGTTAATTTGCTGCAAATTAGAAATTAACACATTATCAGACAAATTAATTTTAATGCGGCAAAAAAGATATTAATGTGTTTTGAGCCACTCTAATCTCCTTTGATCCGGCAGATGCGTTACTTTGAAATTTTCAAATTTTGCTTCAAAACCTTTTCCATCCGGACTTGCAGCCATCAAACCAATCATTACCGGAGTGTTATCCTGTAAAGGCGCATTACGCGTCATTATATAATGCTGATCATCCAAAGAATAAAAAATTTCAACAGCATCTAACCTTCGCACCACCTTAATCCAGATAAATGGTGGCACTTTGTCCAAAGGCAGCACACTCCAATCGCTTTTTTCATGCGTAACTACCGTACTCACATTAAATTTACCATCTACAAATTCAACACCTGTTTTGATGTAGTTCTGATGATCAATCCTAATCATTAAACCCATTTGATCGAAACGTGCTTTGTAAGCACCGGTGAGTTTCACTTTCGCTTCAAATTCTCCGCCATAGGTTCCATAATAAAATGGAGCATCATCAACAGTGAAACCATAATGAGAAATTCTCCAATAATCACTATTTGGCGTTACCTGCATGATCAGGCCATTATTTTTTATCTCCCACTTTTCGGGTTCATTAAACCATTGCATCTTTTCCAAACTTTGTGCGTGTACTTTGTTCAGGCTGAACAGCGTGCTTACGATGAGTAATAATTTCTTCATTTTGATCATATCATATTCAATCTGCCCGGATGTTGCCCGAAACATTTAATCACAAAGCTATCTAAGCCAAAACCCAAATTCAATGGTTATAAATAACCACTATCTTTGCTGCAGATGAGAAAAACACTTAACACTAAACTATTGGCCCAACATTTCGAATTCAATCCAATGCCTCACCTGATGTTGGACAATGCCAAATCGATTGCCAGGATGTACAGCATAATGGAAAATTGCATCAGTGTGCTAAGTGATTTAAGAACAAGAAAAAGTTACATCTATAATGGCGCAGTGGCCAATTTACTTGGACTATCAGCTGACCAAACTGAAATTACGTCTATCTGGGAAGATGAATTGTTAAATAAAGTTCATCCCGAAGATTTGGAAAAAAAATACAGGCTTGAGTTTGATTTTTTTCAGCTTCTAAACACCATTGATGTTGCCGATCGCACGGACTATCAGGTGATTACTAAGCTAAGAATTAAAAAGAAAGATGGAAAGTATGCTTTTGTGCAGCACCGTTTGATTTATGTTGCCAGCTCAGAGGATGGCAGCATTTGGCTAGCACTTTGCCTTTACAATCTGATTTTTGATCATCCTGAATTTGAAATTCCGCAGGGCGTGATTCTCAACAATAGAACAGGTAAGATTATTAAGGATAACGAGAACCGGTTTGGAACGCTGCTATCGCTACGCGAAAAAGAAGTTCTTCAATTGATTAAACATGGTCGCAGAAGCAAGGAAATTGCAGATAAATTGTCGCTAAGCATTAATACTGTAAACCGCCATAGGCAAAATATATTTAGAAAGTTAAATGTAACTAACGCTATGGAAGCCTGCAAGGTTGCCGAAAATACAGGATTATGATCAAGATAATTAAAATCGTTATTTCTTAACCATTGAAAGTAATTTCTTGCCACCCATCATGATAGGGATGGCAATTAAACCGCCAACTATACCTGCCCCAAATTCTTTTATAGTAGATTGAAGATTTGGCAAAACATGATGCATAAACTCAATATTGTGAACGAAAATACCGCCGGCTACTAATATTAGGGCAATGGTTCCTACAACTGCTAACACTTTGATAATGATAGGAAGCGCTTTAACCAGCAAGTGACCCAATGAGCCAAAAAAACCTTTATCATTTGAACGCTTAATAAGCTTGTAACCCGCATCATCCATACGTACAATCAAAGCCACAATACCGTAAACCCCAACGGTTGCCAAAATAGCAACTACCGATACGGTTAAAATTTGAATGGCTAAAGACTTATCCAGCACACTTCCAAGCGCAATAATTACAATTTCAATAGAAAGGATAAAATCAGTTAATACTGCCGATTTAACTTTTGCTTTCTCAGCCCCGGCATCATCTTTTATTACTTCGACTGCAGCCTCATCTGCCGGCTTTGGCTTGTGGAAAAAATATTCGATAATCTTTTCTACGCCTTCATAAGCCAAATAAAATCCACCTAAAATTAAAATCACTTTAATGGCTATGGGAAAAAATGCCTGAAGTAATAAAGCTATAGGAACGATAATCAGTTTGTTTAAAAAAGAGCCTTTAGTAATCGCCCACAATACAGGTATTTCTCTTGAAGCTAAAAAACCAGTAGCTTTTTCTGCATTAACGGCTAAGTCATCGCCGAGTATGCCGGCAGTTTTACGTGTAGCCAATTTGCTTGCCATGGCAACATCATCCATTAAAGCACCTATATCATCTAAAATCGCAAAAAAACCTGAAGCCATCTGTATTTATTTATTATGCCGCAAAATAGAAATTCGCTTTCGCATTAAAAGAATAAAACTGTTTTTCTTAATAAAAAAGGATACAGGTTTTGAGCTATAATGCTTTTCCACTTATCTCGCTTTCTTAATTTTGCTGCAAATTTCATTATTCAAATATTTAACAAACAGCGTTGAGTGGAACTTAAAACAACTATTGAGAATAACCAAAAATTCATTATTATTGGCTAAATTTAATTTTAAGCCTTTTTCGGCAGAAACAAACTAGTAATGCAAACTGTCAGCGACCTGGATTTAGTGAACATGATCAAAGCTGGCAATCATTTAGCATTCTCTGAATTATATCAACGATACAAAATAGTTTTGTACCTCCACATTAAAAAAATGTTGAATAATGAAGACGAAACCAAAGATATTATTCAGGAAACATTTACTTATATCTGGGTGAACCGATTAGATTTAAATATATCTACATCTGTAAAATCATACTTATACACTACTGTCCGCAATAAGGTACTTAACGTCATTACCCATCAAAAGTTTGAAAATAACTACCTAAACTCTCTGCAAAACATTATTGAAATTGGTGAATTTTCTACTGATGAGAAGATACGTGAAAATGAACTGATCGCATTAATTGAGAGAGGCATAGAAAATCTTCCCGCTAAAATGAGAGAAGTTTTTGAGTTAAGCCGAAAATATCACCTTAGCCACAAAGAAATATCTGAAAAACTAAATATTTCCGATAAAACGGTAAAGAAGCAGATCAGTAATGCCATAAAAATACTGCGATTGGAAGTCAGAAACTTTATTTTACTATTTTCTTTCATTTAATTTAAAATTCATCTACTACCAGGGGGAAGTTCAATTGTCTTAGCCATATAAACCAGACATCCCACCCTAAGTAAAATGAACAGAATTAAAGCTGAGGAATTAATAAAAAAATATAAAGAAGGTAATTTAAGTGCTGATGAAAAATTGGTGCTGGAAAAATGGTATGCCACATTAGAAGAAACGAGCAACCTTCATTTGGAACCAGGAGAGTTGGTAAAAAATCTGGATGACATTTGGAAAACGATAGAATTAAACACCACTCTAGCAGATAAAAGACCTGTAATCAAAACCATTTGGAAGCGTGTTGCAGCTATAGCAGCGATACTTTCATTGGTAATTATTTCAGTAATATATTTCAGTTCCCGCTCTGAAAAAAGTTCAGGCAGCGATTACAGATCAATTGCCAAAACAATTAAACCTGGCGGAAACAAAGCAACTTTGACGCTTTCGAATGGAGAAATTATTATTCTTGATAGTGCCAGTAATGGAAAACTTTTAGAACAGGCTGGAATCAGTATTACCAAAACTACCGATGGCCAAATCATTTACACCGCTAACGGTAATCATAAACCAACCGACAAACCTCTAATTAACACCATTACTACGCCAACAGGTGGCCAATATCAAATCCAACTTCCTGATGGAAGTAAAGTTTGGTTAAATGCGCAATCTTCACTTCGTTATCCCTCATTTTTTAACGACAAGGAGCGACTTGTAACACTCACAGGAGAAGCCTATTTCGAAATTGCCAAAAGTCCAAAAAAGCAAAATTTTAAAGTCATTACCATTAATCAAACGCTGGAAGTGCTGGGTACCCATTTCAATATTAATGCTTACAGCAACGAAGCCTCAGTGAAAACCACACTGTTGGAGGGGCAGGTAAAGGTTAGCCGATTGTTGCCTGATAAAAATGTGGAAATGCCCGTATTACTTAAACCAGGACAGCAAAGTAGTGTATCTGCTAAAACATTAAATGTAGAAAATGTAGCTCCAGCACAATTTACCTCATGGAAAGATGGTTCGTTTGCTTTTAAGGATACGGATTTAAAAACGGTGATGAGGACATTATCTAGATGGTATAATATAAATGTTTCTTATGAAGGAACTATTCCAAACCTGGAATTTAGTGGCGAGCTGAATCGCAACCTCAACCTAGATCAAATACTGGATGTACTGAGTTTTTATCAAGTTCATTTCAAAATGGAAGGTAAAAATTTAATTGTTGCTCCTTCAAATACCAAATAATTTAACAACCAAACTAAACCAACAAACATGAAGAAAAATTTACTAAAAGAATAGCAAAACCAGTTCATCAGATTAAAAAAAACCGCAGCAGTGTTGGCGCACTACTACGGCAATAAATCTGAGCTAAAGCTGGAGATATCCAGCGCAAATAATCCGAAACTATTTTATTAACCCAAACAAACAAAAGTATGAATTTAAATGCTACTGCGCTTGCTGTGCCTACCACATGGCTACCACCTAAATTACTGTTAACTATGAAATTGACAATTTTTATACTCCTACTCGCTCTTGTTCAAGTTAGCGCAAAAGGGTACGGCCAGATTTCACTCAAAGAAAAAGATGCTCCACTTGAAAATGTATTAAATCTTGTAAAAAAACAATCAGGATATTCGTTAGTGTGTACGT
>NZ_AJLG01000058.1 GCF_000258495.1 Pedobacter agri PB92 | reverse complement strand
TGCACCAGCATAGCGCATTTGCTGAAGCTGGATATAATTATTTAAGGAAGCGATTTCTTCTTCGATTTCAATAAAATCTTTACGGTTTTGCTCTAAAATGCTTCTTAATAACCCAGAAAAAGATTTCAGGTACTTTACCGATTCATCGATATGGCCCGAAGCTACCAAACCTTGTAAATTGGCGATGGCATTAAAAATGAAGTGTGGATTTAATTGCGCCTGCAACAGTTTTTGTTCCATATTGAGGCGCTGGTTGTCAGATTTTAGCAAGTTATTTTTCGCTTTTAAACGTTGCTGACGGTAGAAGATGAAGAAAAAAGAAATGACGCCAAGGAAAATCAACACTATCAAAAACATTGAAGAACGTTGCTGTTTAATGATGGTTTCGTTCAGCTTGTTACGCCCATTCAGTTCTGCTATGTTGCGGTCTTTTTTTTCAGTTTCATATTTTTCGCTCATTTCTGCAACTTTAACTGCTTCAATGGCTTCGTTATTCTTAAGCTCTATTTTATGGGCAGCCTGGGCCGCTTCCAAAGCCCGGGCATAATCGCCTTTCATTTTATAGGCATCAATTAATCCTGCATAATGAACTTCTTTTTGCTTTCCGGAAACATCACGTTTCTCAAATTCAATGCCCTCTTTATAATATCTGATAGCAGAATCAGGTTGGTTATTTCGAATGAAAGTGGTTGCCAGATTATTAAACGCGATATCATTTAAATTATCCGTTTTCTTTAGATAATTAAAATATGTTTTGCTGGAAACCAATGCTTTTGCGGGTTCGCCTTTCTGACTGTAAAGCTGCGCTTCGTTATCGTATGTGCGGGCAAGCGCAAGGCTATCACCAATTTTTCCGGCCAATAAGCGGGCTTGATTATTATAGTAAGCCATCTTTTTAAAATCATTTAACCTGGAAGCCAGCAAAAACGATATATCGAAATAACGTTGCTTAATTACAGGATGAAAGTTAAAGGGATGGTTCTGAAAGTAGATCGCTGCATATTTTAATGAATTTTTCTCGTTGTGATTTTGAAAGTAAGCCTGCGCCAGTAAATCGTAAAACCTATAGGTTAACCGGCTTTTCATTTGCTCAGATTCTTTTAAAGCGTTAAATATTTGACTGGTTAGCGCCGATTCTACCATTGACCCATTGCCCATGTTTTGAGTTAAAATACCAAAGGTTTTCAAGAGCGAAACTTCATCGTTTGCTTTTGCAGGTTTTATCTTTTCATATTCTAATAAGGCGCTATCACGCTTTTTTTCCAGGCTATATTTTCTCGCTCTGAAATAATGAAAATAAGGATTGGCGGCGTTATCAGGAGAAAGGCTTAATATACTATCTTCCTTAAGAATGTTTTTTTTAACCTTAAGTGCAGATAATGTATCAAATGAAATGATGAGGGATATATAATCTTTTTTTACCGCGGGATTTTGCGTGGTTGATTCGGCCGTTTTTGTGGCGCCATTTTTATTTCTGCACGAAGAAATAAAAAGGATACTGCAAATGGAGCAAAGTACAAATACGGTTCTGGCATTTAATATCATTAACGAGAGATTGATTTTATAAAATCTATAAATAATCTTTAAATATATAAATAGAAAACTTCCATCAAGAAATCAGTTAAACATTCGCTGCTTTTCAATCTATATCCGTATCGGATCGATGCTTATTTGAAAATCAACATCTCTCCCACCACTAAACTTTCGGAAATAATGATTAAACAAACGAATATCAGTTGCCAGTAAGCAGTTGTAAGTTGGCCCTCTTTCACTCATCTTTTTCTCCTCAAATTCAAATCAGAAATAAGAAACCATCCTCTGATTTCTAAAAAATTATTAACCATTTACTTAAAACAAAAAAAATCATGAAAAAACTATTCTTTGCATTGATTTGCACCGCGTTTGGATTTACCGCTTCGGCCAACGATTCATTGCCCAAAAATCAAACCACAACATCTACAAAGCTGGAAACTGTAATAGGCTCCAGATCTGTTAACACTATTGAAAACGGAAACCTTACCACAGAACAGTTAGGGCTTTTTCGCCGTCAAATGAACTTCGTATTTACTGATGCCTGTGGAAAGGCTACAAGAGTTTATGTTTCTGGCGCAAGTGCTGCATCAGACCATGAATTGTGGTGGTTTGCATGGAGGTGGTTTGTAGATGCAACCATAGATGCCAATCATGGCTGTTTATAATTAACTGATTTTATAACCTCAATTATACTTACATGAAACGTATATTTTTAGCATTACTATTATGCACATCAGTAGCCTTTAATGCTGCTGCAAACAATCATACCCCTAAAAGTCGTACCGCTTTAATCAATGAGGCGATCACACAATCAATATCAATTGGCGACAAACAATCATCAAACCAAGTGAATTTAGTGCGCCAGGAAATGGTGTATAGATTTACCGATGCCTGTGGGGTAAGAGTGTATATACACGTATTTGCGTCAGATGGCACTCCCGTGAGAGACATGCACCTTGCTGCAATGCAACATTTTCAAAATGGTACCTGGACCAGCGATGGCTGTTATCAAAATCATTAATAAAAATTAAATAGAAACGAGGATGGTTCCTTTAAACAAAAACGACATGAAAAGATATTTTAAACTAATAATACCGGCAGCTATATTTTGCATTCTGATGTCTTTTAGATACAAAACCCACACCGGTTCTGAGCAACCTTCAGGACTAGCCTACTACCATTTCTATCACATAAAAGATAGTACCCAAACAGGTAAGGTTTACAGTGAAGATTTTATACTCGGCTTTACAACTAATAAAAGTATTTACAGCAGCCAAACCAAGCTAAAACAAGATTCTACTATGGAGGCGGCATTGCATGCTGCTGAAGTTAAGAAAAGTGCTTCGGTAGATTTAGGTGTAGTTTTGCCTGTTACCGAAGAAGATATTTATGTTGATAAGGGTAAACTTTTCACGGTAAAAACTACCTACTCACAAAGTTATCTAATTGCGGGTGAGGGAGATAAAATCGACTGGAAAATTGATAGGGAAACCAAATCCATATTAGGCTACACCTGCCAAAAAGCCACTGGCGTTTGTAAAGGCAGAAAATATACTGCCTGGTTTACAACAGATATTCCGGCAAGTTTTGGCCCATGGAAACTACAAGGCTTGCCCGGACTTATTCTCGAAGCGTACGATGATCGCTACTTCATCAAATTTACATGTACAAAATTCATTGCTCAGAGCAATTTCAGTCAGTTGAAATCGATAAGCATCCCTGCAAACGCTACGCCCACAACAAAAAAAGAATATGAAAAGATGAAAAAAGCTCAAGCAGAAGGGTTTTTAGCTGGCGGTTTTAGTGATAATATTACCATTGACAAAATCACTACCGAAGGCGGAAACAATACGCCGCAGGCAAAGAAATTTACCATTAACTATCCTTTAGAATTAACCGACTAAACCAATCGTTTTGTTCAAAAAAATTGCCCTTTCATGTTCATTCTTACTTATTTGTGCGAATTTTTTATTCGCACAAAATAGCTTCACAATAAGCGGTTCCGTAAAGGATAGCATTGGTAATCCAATTGCCTCAGCATCAATAGCTGTTGTGAATCAAAATGGTGCAGGAATAATTTTCAGTAAAACAAATGATAAGGGCTTGTTTAAATGTGACTTTCAAAATGGCAATGAAAGCTACTTCATTAAAATTTCAGGGATGGGTTATCAGCAATTTAGCCAGGCGCTTCAGCAAAAAAATGAACAGAATTTTTCGATTATACTCAAACAAACGGCATACAAACTAAACGAAGTAACGGTAAAATCAAATGTTAAAATCAGCCTTTCCAGCGATACGCTAAAATATAATGTAAAAGGTTTTCAGGAATCAAACGACCGGGTAATTGGTGATGTGATCAACCGCCTACCGGGAATTCAGGTTGATGAAAACGGAGCCATCACTTATAATGGTAAACGCATCACCAAGGTTTACATTGATGGGGATAACTTATTGGATGGCAGATACAAAATGGCCACCAATAATGTTCCTGTGGGTGCTGTAGAACAGGTGCAGGTAATAGAACGCGACCAGCCGGTAAAGGCTTTGAACGGTTATGTGAGCAGCAATAATGTTTCGCTTAACATTAAACTTACCGATAGTGCCCGAACCATGAGTGTAAATACAGGCTATGCTGGCGCCGGGAACAACGCTTATACAGGTGAATTGAACAACCTTATTTTTAACAAAAAAATCAAGGCGATAAATACTTTTAAAACCAACAACATTGGCGAAAACCTCGAAGCAGAACAGGCAAGCCTGGGTGCAACCTTTAACAATGAGGTTGGTTTGAAAACACCGCAAACCCTCTTATCTATGGAAAGTGAAAACTTACCTAATACGAAAGAGAAGTATTATTTGCTAAACAATGATTATTCGGGCAGCTTGAATGCTTTGTTTAAATTAAAGGCTGATTGGGGATTACGCTTAAACTTATCTGCACTGCAATTGAAAAGAAAATATAAATACAAAAATGCAGTTAGTTATTTCCTGGGAAATGCCGATACCATCCGGGTCAATGAAATTCAGGATAATGTATACAAACTTAACCAGTGGCATGCGGAGGCACAGATAGAAAAAAACAGTAAATCCATTTATGTAAAATCCATCACTAAGTTAGAAATACCAAAATGGAATCGTAATGGAAATACACGTCAAAATGAACAAGCGTTTGGGCAAAATCAACCCACTCATCAAATATCATTAAGCAATGAAACGAACCTGGTTAAAGCTTTAGGCATAAATAACATTTTGCAATATAATGGCCTGGTACAATATTATAAGGTGAACGAAAACTTGAAAATTACACCCGGCATTCAGGAAGATATTGTAAATAACGGCATGGCGTACTTACTTCTTAACCAGCAGGTGAACACCGGGAATGTTTTTATCAATCAATCGGCCACTTTCAAAACCAGATTTGACCGATTGGTTTTATCTGCTGCTGCTGGCGGCTCATTTGAGCACAAACGATTAAACACTCATCTTTATAAAACGGATATTTTCAACATTGTTACGCCGGTTGGAAACGAATTTAAAAACAACGTTAGTTTTGATAATTTTGGTTATTACGGAAAAATATCAGCTCTTTATCTTTTAGAAAAAGGATCAATCAGTGTAGAGGCGACTCCGACATTTAGCAACATCCGTTATTCAGATGTCGAAAAAAATCATTCTGAAAACAACAGCTATTTTCTCTTTAATCCTCTAATAGAATTCAAAAAAAACCTGGGAAAATATAGTGAGTTGAATGCGAGATTTGCACAACAAACCGAGTTTGGTAAGGTTAACGATATCTACAGGGGCAGTGTATTGGTAAACTACCGGCAGTTTAATTTTAATGACAGGCCATTGCCTAAAACCAATATCAGTAATTTTAACATTAGGTATGCGTACAGAAAACCTATAAAAATGCTGTTTTACAATCTTAACTTCAGTTACGATCGTACAAAGCAAAATTTTATTAATTCTTACATTATTGGTAGTGGGCTGACAAAATCTATTGCGGTTAACTTCGAAAATAAACTGGATCAGTATTCCCTGAACGGAAATTTTTCAAAATATTTATTTCCACTTCAACTTAACTTTTTAATTCACGGAAGTTTAAATATGCAAAGGGGAAGTAATTTTTATAACGATGAAATCACACCGTTTATTGGCCGACAGCTTTCGGCAGGCATGGTTCTGAGAAAAAAGCTATTTTCAAAAATAACGTTAACAGTAAATGGAGATTTGAGCAGATCTGTAAATGAGCAGAAAAGTATAAATGGTTTAATCAGTAACGAAACTGCAAGTGAAAAATTTAAAGGTGAATGGAACCACAACATCAGTAGTACCATTTCTTATAGCCTTGCTTATTACTTTACAACTTATCGCCAGGGCTTGCAACAGCCCGTTCGCAACCAGTTTTTCGATTTTAATATCAAGGTGGCGCCAGTTAAATGGAAAAGTTTTTTCGAATTCCAATGCATCAACCTGGTGAATCAAAACCTGTACCGGCAAATCAATTCCAGTGCTAATCAACTATCAACCTATGAAATGCCATTACGTGAGCGAACATTTTTGCTGAAATATGCTTTTACTTTTTGATGCTCTGAATCATTTATCCATTCTTCGAATAATTAAGCAAGCAATGGGGATAATAATCCAATATTGGCGAATAATAATCCCAGTAATATTTCTCACACAAGAGACTTATATTTATTTAAATTTTAAAATCGATGAAAACTTATAACTACCTGGAAGTAAATGCTGGCAAAGGAATTGGTTTTGCCCTGGCTTACGTAGCATTAATTGTGATTATATTATCTTTTGTTTTTGGAGGTTTCTTAGGTCTTGCAGATGCTGTAGATAATTTTGGCAGTAGCAAGGTACTGGGGTTTTTAGTGGGTATTGCCTGCACCGCTCCTATTTTCTTTCTGATGAAATTTATTTACCCGAAAATCAATTTGACGACAAATGATAAATATGTATTGGTGAATCGGAAAAATCAACCCGATCTGGTAATTAACTATGATCAGATTAATGCCATAGCATTAAATGCACAGCGTTTAAATACATTAACCATTTATGGCCAATCAAATGAGGTATTATTCCATATTCAACCTTTTAATAATCATCATTTCATGGCCGAGTTAGTGAAAGAGATTACCTCGAAAAACAGCTATAAGAAATCTGTAACGCAGAAGAGAATGTTAAACACGAATTATGACATGGTCGTTTATCAACGTGGTTAGGCGACTGTAATTTGCATCCTCTGTTTTCCTTCATTCCCCTGGTTTTTAAATAACAAACTAACACATTGAGAAATTTGAGAAGACGACTAGGATTAGAAAGTCTTTACTTCATCTATGCAACTTGCTCTTCAACCCAGATCCTTTCTACTTCTTTAATTTAATCAGAAATAACTCCTTAGCATTTGGCGAATAAAAGGAAAAACCATTTGATGAATGGTAAAAAGCAGGCTTGTAAAGATTGGTTGCAGCGCCTGCTTCCTCAACGGTAAACAAACTTGGCCGGTAACCGTTATGTTTTTCCTTTTCAACAACCAGTTTGGTCACCATGAATTGAAAATTCTTATCCGCAACAGTGGTTTCGAAAAATCCTTTTCCACGCCAATTGTAAATGCTGAAGCCACCATCTCCACCACCAATAATATGGGAATATTTCATTTTTTCTTCAGGATGAAAATGTAAAAGTTTGACGTCTTTAGGAATTTCAAAACTCACTTCTCCACTGCGAAAAACATCTTTACGATATCGGCTTGCACTTTCCTCATCAGGTATTTGGGTATAACCTGGCATCTTTTGCCACAGCAATTGCCATTTTTTATCCGCATAGAAATAACATTGACGATACCAGACGTTTTCATTGGATAGTGAGTTGAAAAAATAATATTTCGCAGCTGACTTTATCACTTTAATTTTTGCCTCCACCCTGTCAGCATCCCAGCTTAAATCAGCATTTAGCTCCACTACTTTATGTCTGGTAGTATCTCCATTTAGCGGCCATGTATCATAATAGCTATCTTTATCGCCTGTGTAAACCATAAAATCATCAATAAACTGCCCCCAATACCCATTATAGGCTACATAAATTGAATCGATAACTGTTCCCCTTTGATCTATTTTGTAATAACGAATATCATGTTTTGTGTCCTCATCAACCTTTGCATCGCAATCTAAAATAAGTTGATGGTTTACGGATGGAAATATCCGAATGGGATTTGGCGATGCGGCACTTGATACCACCACACGGGCTACCCGCTTTACTTCAAAAACACCTGATTTATAGTGTTCATCAATTTCCTGAAAGGCAGAGTACCTGGAATCCACAGGTTCGTTATTTCTTTCTAAAACCAATTTCTCAGTCGCAAAGAAAATGTAAATCCCAAAGCCCAGGATAAAAATAATACCGATCCCTATCCACATTTTCTTCATCTCCTATTCAACAAAAATCTATTTAAAAAAAGTATAAGTTACCTGAACGGCGCTGGGCGCTGCATAGTCACCCTCACCTCGTTTTTGAGTACTGTAAAAGGCTTTAATGATTCCATTTTCCAATCTATAAATCCTTTTTGAACTTTTGTATTTATTTACATTTTCCAACTGTAATGCTCCGTCTTCATTAAGGCTAAAAGTTCTGGTTTGAAGATCGCCACCAAAAGTTTCAGTTAGGGTAAGTGGTAAAGTGTATTGATTGTTGCTATAACATATAGTAGAGGCAAGACGATTATCTAAAAATGAATACTCCAAACAGGTTTGTCCATTCTGCTTAACAATTTGATAAACACCATGCGATTTGATTTGTAAGTTTTCATAATCCATTTTTTCGGTAGCATACCGGATGGAATCAAAAAATACTTTGCCGATTAGTTTGTAACTTTTAAGTTGATAAGGATCTTTTACTGATATCGTGTTGCTTTGGTAATAGAAGTGTTTTTTTACGGTTCCTTTCTCTGAAATGGTAAATGGCAGATTATTTTGATAAGTAATAATATTGTGTTCCTCCCTACCATCTATAAATTCAACCCATTGCCCCAATCTATTAAATTTAAAAGTGAATTTTTCTTTTCCATTGGGCTGTAAGGTAATGCTGCTTACATTTTTTAAATCCATAAACTGAAACGGCAATATATATTCCCGCAAAATCTCGTCTTGTAAGAAAGCGTTCATGTTTGGCTGAACCTCCTCATTTGCTTTAGTTGTTTTCATCAGCTTTTCAACTGCTAAACTATCTTGCATAAAGCTGCTATAATATGATGAGGTTTTATCGACACCAGTAGCCTTTGCAATCTGTTCGGTGAGTTGAGCCATCTTACTGCTTTGGAGAATTTTAGCATCAGGTTTACCATTCCAGAATAAAAACCCTTCATGACGCTCCTGGCGGTTGAGCAGGCTTAAATCCTGTTTCCCAACATTTGGTACTTTGATGAAAGTATTGCGGTAAATGTGATGGTAATTAACATCCTTTGCGGGAAAATTTAATTGCAATTCATCCCATTCTCTTTTAACAAGACCTCGCATGCTGTAATAATCCTTAGTCAAATCACTTTCTGTAGGTTGTTTCCGGTAAGTTCTGCTTTCCCGGTCCGACATCCATTTCACATCATAAATCACAATGTGGGGTTTGCCAGCTTCCAACACCAAGGTATCGCAATCTGTACATATTTTCTCGCGTTCGTATTTGTCTTCTTGTGGCGAAACAGAAATCATTGGCGCTTTGCTTTCAAAAATTGCAATCGATGGTGGAGCGGCTTCGGGTATTGTTTTCACAACCGGTGGCGGTGGCGGCACAACATAGATCTTAACTAGGTTTTGGTTTTTCTTTACCACTTTCTTTTGTGCGGAAACTGTTCCCACTGTTAATACTGCAGTGATCATTAACAGTATTTTTTTAATATTTCTCTTGAGCATCATATTTACTGCTTTTTAATTCCATTGCCTGAGCGAATCCATGGCCTTGTTCATTTATGTATCTCCTCAACTTATTCCTTATGATTTAATTACCATTTATCAGCACCATGCAATTCTTTACCGAACTCATTGTAAACTACACCTCCATTAACTTTTATTTTCCAGGAGTTGGTATCTTCATCATAATCCTGGCTGTAATAATCTCCATTCAGGTTTTTCACAACCACACCTTGTTTATTGATTAATACATACGATTCATTTTGCAATTGAACCAGCGCCAACTTGGAAGTTGGGTAAAAACCATTGGCATACTTAAATTTAAACGGAATGGCCAGATTACCTGCGGTATTGATAAATCCTTTATCTCCGCTGGCATTTTCCACAAGAGCCAAACCTTCGCTAAAAGGTTCAGGATCTTCGTAACCTTTATCACTAGCTCTTATTTTGATATTATGCTGTTTATCAACATAGTAATATCTAGTAACGGTACTTTCATCTTTCTTTTCTGCTTTCTCAATTAAAAGCAAACCATCATGGTAAGTTCCCTTAATCGTTTTGAATTTATTCTGGGTCAGGTTCTTGCCACTTGCATTAAAAATATTTACCTGATTATTTTCTTTCACTTTAAAATAATCACCATCTATATCAATATCGTCATATTTTAAAGGCAGAATAATTTTAAAATTTCGATCAAGAACACCCTCCATACCATTTTTTAACACCCACCAGTACTTGCTGTTTTTAAACTTTACATTATCATATTCCATTGGCAATACAATTTGCCCTGTAATGGCATTCACCACACCGTTATCTCCATTTACATGAGGCTCAATCTTTACATATTTGCCATCATAAATTTCTGACTCATCGATTTTATAAGACACTTTCTCCACTTTCTGGCTTTTATAATTGATCCAATAAGTATTATCAACGTTATCATATTGGTCCCAGTAAAAATATTGATTCAGTTTGCGGAAATGCTTATTAAACTGCGGCGGTATAACCCACTTACCTTCCTTATTGATAAACCCGGCTTTTTCTTTAGCAAAATCCATCGCCAGAAAGTAGCCGCCATCTCCCTCTTCATAATCTAAATTGTAAGTGGCATTGAAATTTCTCATCTGTGGCAGGCTGTCGCTAACTGAAAAACCGACACTACTTACCGGACCGGCAAAGGTGTAAATAACTTTTTTGCGATTACCTTTTTCAGCATCGGCTAAAGCTGCAGGCGCATTTGATTTTAGCCATTTTTCAAGATCTTTTTCAGTTTTTATTGCATCAGCATTCACCTGCTCTTTTGCCTTATCCAGTATTTTAATATAATCTTCGTAACGCTTCCTTTTCGCCGGTGTAATTTCAGTGTTGCTGCTACTTCCCTTCTGAGACAAAACCCTGCCATCTTTGTAATAAGCCTGTATTTTAATATCACGATCGTTTTCAACATCAGGCAAACTACAATGCACCTGATTACCCAAAATGGTATCTAAGCGGATAATTCCATAAGGTGTTTTAACTTCTGGACTGGCCACACTAACCTTGTACAAAGTTTTACTGGCCAATGGGAGACTAATTTTAAATTGAATGCTTTTAATTGGTTTAGGTGACAGCACTGCAATGTTATCATCAAAACTACTGGCTTTCCAAATGTATTTTTCCAATTCATTCATTCCTTTTTCATCCACAAATTCATAATCTTCGCCCTTATCTTTTTCCATTTTTGTATGCTTTTTCGCGATACTATCACGGGTTAAAAAACCTTTATTTGTTTCGGTACCATCTAAAAAAACAAATCTCTGAGGAGCGTAGACAGGCTCCATGTCTGCATTGTCCATAAAGTAAGTACTCTTCTCTCCCATTAATTCCAGCAAATCATATTCATCCTTATCTAAAGCAATAATATTATATGGGTATAGCAAACTGTTGTTCACGCTACGGTTTGTAAAAAACTTATTCAACACACTGTCGCTAACTTTTTTGGTATTGTCTGATTCAAAATTACTTTGCTGATCTGGCGAAAATTTTTCAGTCGTTGCCGCCGAAATCATAATTCTGGTTTCGCTGATTTTAATAATGGTCTTCAAACCATTGATATCATCATCAATTTTTTCGATCAAATCTTTCTTTGATTGCGCCACGCAGGAACTAAAGCAAACCACAATAAAAACGGTCAGGTATTTTTGAATTTTCATCATATGAGATCAACAGATTTGGCTTATACACAAAGCATCTTTACGAATTTATTGATCTTTCAACTAGTAAATTGAAGCGATTACAATTCGTAGGGTTTGAAGTAATATTTGGTAGGTTTAGGCTATTATTTGCCCTTATTAGAAATCTTATTGACTTATTTTATCATGCAAAAAAGTATTAAGACCTATCTGTTAGTATTACTTTCAAAACAATTCAACCGCTTCTCTGCTTTTATAAATACGAAACCATCATGATTTTTTGATCCACAGATCTGATCGCTTCATCATTACTAAAAGATATATACAATGAAAGTTTTGAAAGCAATTTTGGCGGGCTTTGCCGGTGCCGCAGCCTTAAATATATTACATGAAACAGTGCGTAGATTTGATGCCGATGCACCTCGGGTTGATTTATTAGGTGAAGAAGCTTTGACCCGATCCATGAACAGTTTGAACCTCGAAGCGCCAACCGGAGATAATTTGTATGCCGCTACTTTAGCAGGCGACATCATTAGCAATGGCATTTATTACAGTGCGATTGGTATGGCCGGTAGCAAAAACATTTATTTGAAAGGTGCCGTTGCTGGCTTAACCGCTGGCTTGGGAGCAATTAAACTTCCCGATCAAATGGGATTAGATGATAAACCGGTAACCAAAACCGATAAAACTAAGGTGCTGACAGTAGCCTGGTATTTGATTGGTGGTCTGGTTACCGCGGCTGTTTTTGATCAGTTAAATAAGCGATAAGTAGATTGATAATCGCCTAGTGGTGCAGTTTTCGTTCCTTTAAATATTGAATTAAATCTGCAGGACGATCACTTTGAATAAATACAGGGTTAAAATCGGTTAACCAGCCCCAGCTTTCTTTCTTTTGATTTTTTTCTACTGCCCGATCGTCATCATGACCGCCATTGAGCGATGGCCATAAACTGTTCAGCCAAACGATTTGATTTTTGGCAATTTCAGGAAGCTTTTGCAAACTGGATAAAGTATCGGTATTGAAAATCGGTTGGATTATACTTTTTGCGGCGGATTGATATCCCTTAATAATTTCCAGTGCATCTGATTTGGCCATGTTCACCACCGCCATGATATAGGCATCTGCTGGAATTTTTTCTGCTGAAACCAGTTTTTGATAAGGAATATTGTCGCCGACATTTACGACGGCTTGCTGCATAGTTCCTGTTTCCCTCAAAACTTTAAAAACCTCCGGGAGATGATCATTTCCCTTATCTACATTGATCAGAATCTTCCCTTTTGCCTCGAGCATCATTTCTTTAAAAGTTGGTATTGTGTTTGGCGTAACTCTGCCCAAACCATTTTTCAGCTTAAATTTGCTGATTTCCTCCAAAGTGAAATCGCTCACTTTCCCTTTAACATTTGTAGTGCGATCAATGGTATTATCATGCATCACCACCAACTGACTGTCTTTAGTCATTTTAACATCCAGCTCCATCATATCGAAGCCTTTGTTTATACAGTTTAGCAAAGCATTCAGAGAGTTTTCGGGTGCATTCCTCCAGTCACCACGATGCGCTGCAACAAGAATTTGCTTGTTGGTGCGGTTAAATGCAGCACTTAACTTGGCCGCAGGACTTTGTGCAAAAGCGGCAGTAAAGTCTATCGCTGTCAGGAAAAAAACAACAAAGTAAAATCTATTTTTCATCATTCTAATTTAAAAATAAAAGGCGGTTGATTGCTCAACCGCCTGATGCAAATAATCATTAATAACCAGGGTTCTGATACATTTTTGCCGGGTCTAACTTGTACTCGTCAAAAGGAATAGGAAAATACCTGTCTTTAGTCGAAAAGTTACTCAATTTGGCGTTGCCAAAATTAGCCTGAGATTTTGCTCTAAAATAAGTGACCAGTTCAGCTGTGGTAAAGTTACGCAACAGATCAAACCATCTGTGGTTTTCAAAAGCCAATTCCACTCTACGCTCATGTAAAATAGCCAGTTTAAGTGTTGGATATTTTGCACTATAAGTTGCATTATTACGAACCACAGCATACAGAGGCACTCCTGCTCTCGCCCTCACCATATCTAAATATTGAATTGCCACAGCATCATTACCTTGTAGCATATTCACTTCTGCCAGCATTAAAATGATATCAGCAAAACGCATTAAGGGGAAGTTATTTCCACCATAACCGTTTACTGTTGCTGCTTCACTCGCATCGCGGTATTTGGTAATAAACCAGTCTAACACTCTGGTGTCAGCAGCGTATTTGATTGAAAAATCCTTACGGGGATCACCGCTTTCATAATCCAAAACCAAATCTGGCGTTACATTACCCCCAACACCTGTTGGTGCTCTTCTTGAATTTAGGGTTTCGCCAAAGGCCTGGTTATTTGCTGCAATGCTAGAAGCATAAGTAATATTTCCCTGGAGATTTACAATCTCGAAAATGACCTCCGGATTGTTTGTTTTCTTTGTTACATCAAATACATCTGCGTAAGGAATAGCTGCAAGCGAGTTGAAATTTTTCAGATTATAAGCCGCCAATAAATAAGTATTTGCATTGGTTAAATTCTCTGCTTTACCACTTTCTAGTGTAGTAGCCATAGTTAAATAAACCTGACCTAACAATCCATTGATAGCTGCCTTTGAAGCACGCCCGGCAGATGCGCCTGTAGCTAAATTTGGCAGGTTGCTATTCAATGCATCTTTTAAATCGGCTACTATCTGTGCATAAACTACTGACTGCGGTTGTCTGAATGTATTTTCAACCACTTCATTATTGCTCGTTAGTTGTTTGGTTACCAATGGCACATCGCCCCATTTTCTCACCAGATGAAAATAGATCAATGCCCTCACAAATTTAGTTTCTGCCAGGTATTGCGCTTTTAAATTGGCATCGGCAAAAGGTACTTTATCGATATTCGAAGTAATCACATTACACCTGGTAATGGTTGAATACAAACTTACCCAGTGATTTTTTAAATAAGTATTACTCGGTAAGATACTAAAGTCACCGAACTGGAACGGTTCACCGGCATTTGATTGGTTATCATTGGTACCAGTATTATCCGAACGTTGCTCGGTATATAAATTACTGCTCTCCCCAATATTATTGCTGCTTCTCAAAGATTGATAAACGCCATTTACCGCGAGCAACACATCATTGGGTGAAGTGAAAAACTGATCAACCGTAATTGCATTTGGGTCCGTTTGTTCAAGAAAATCTTTTTTACAGGCCGATAAAGAGATCAATCCTATAAAAACTATGAATATATTTTTTCTCATTTTGATATATTTTAATGGTTTCATGGAAGATTAAAAAGTTAGTTTGATACCCAAATTATAGGCTCTGGCCAATGGATAGTTACCATAGTCTACACCAGGCGTTAAATTGGCACCAGCGTTATAATCAACTTCCGGGTTATAACCTTTGTAATCGGTAATGGTAAAAGCATTGTCTACACTTCCAAAAATTCTGATGTTTTCTACATGAAGCGTTTTCGCAGCCGATTTTGGAAAATTATATCCCAAGGTGATGTTGGTACATCTTAAATAAGATCCATCCTGCACATAAAATGAGGATAAACGGGTACTGTTACTTTGCGTACCTGCACGTGAAGCACGGTAATTTAAACCGCTGCCGGGATTAGCTGGATTTCGGTAACGATCTGCTACTTCTACATACTGGTTACCCGATCCTTCAAAATTGTATAAGTAATAATCCTGACCATCCAATACATCGTTTCCTTGCGATCCATTGAATGAAGCTCTGATATCAAAAGATTTAAAGTTTGCATTCACTGCGAAACCATAAGTAAAATCCGGATATGGGTTACCAATTACTTTTTTATCAGCGTCGTTCACCACGCCATCGCCATTGGTATCTTCAAAATATAAATCGCCTACCTTATATGGGTTAGACTGTGCAGATGATGGTGCAACTTTACCTAATAGTTCAGGTGTTACCCTGCCCGCAACCTGGTAACCGTAAAACATACCAATCGATTGACCTTCCTGTGTCACATGGGTAATGTACTGTCTTTCTGCCCCAACACTAAAAATGGTGCTGTTACCACCCAGATTTAATACTTTGTTGCTGTTGAACGAAATATTTCCGCTTAAGCCCAAATTGAAATTATCGGTGCTAACCACACGACCATCCAACTGAAAATCGAAACCTTTATTTCTTACTTTACTATCCCTTAAATTGGTTAGAATGGTTGATGATCCTGAAATAGCAGATATCGGTTGGTTAAATAATAAATTGTAAGATAAACTGTAATAATAATTGGCGATCAATGATAATCGTCCGTTGAAAAAGCTGAGGTCTGTTCCAAAATTATACTGTGAAGTTGATTCCCAACCTAGGTTTTGATCTTTGATACCTCCTGCCCAAACCGCAGTAGCAATGGCATTACCCGGACCAAAAACAACTCCACCCGGCGAACTCATGGTTTGGGTGTGGTTATAATCGCCGATGTTGTTGTTACCACTTAAACCCCAACTTGCTCTTAGTTTAACCGAAGAACCTCTGCCTAAGAAATCATTATACCAGCTTTCTTGTGATAAATTCCATCCTGCCGCGGCCGATGCAAAAGCACCCCACTTATTGTTCGGACCAAACCTTGATGAACCATCCATACGGAAAGTTCCACTTAGATAATATTTGCTGTCGAAGTTGTAGCTGGCACGACCGAAATAAGATAGTAAAGTGGTTACTGATTTGTTTGCTTCATTCAATACAAAATCTGTATTTGCAGCGCCTTTGTCAGATATTTCACCGATTTTATCACTTGTAAATCCAGTCGCAGTTACCCTAACTAAATCGCTCGTGGTATGTTGTGCAGAATATCCTGCCAAAACATCTAAATTATGTTTGCCAAAACTTTTAGCGTAATCTAAAGTAAATTCAGCCAGTTTATCTACCTGAGTTAAATTTCTAGCCACCGCATTTGCTGCTGCAATAGATGATGGCGAACCTGGTGCATTACCACCTCCGTTACTCAAACTGGTCGGGCGATAATAATCATACTTTTCGCTATAGTTGTTGGTACCTAAATTGGCTTTGAAATTTAATCCACTTAAAATTTCGTAGTTAGCATAAGCATTGTAAGTATTTCTATTACCCAGGCGATTTACTTTCATTTCAGTAACTGTAGCTACCGGATTCTCTAGTCCCTGGTAACCAAACTGGTTGGCCAATGCAGACATGCCATATTTTATTGGATTTCCGTTGGCATCATTTGCAGGTAAGTATGGTAAATAAAGCAATGCCGACATCATCGGACTAAAACGACCTTCGCCCACTTCTTTATTATTGGTTTGCGTTAACGAGATATTTGCACCTACTTTTAATTTTTTGCTGACTTGTCCTTCGATATTTGAACGAAAGTTCAAAGCCCTCATGGCGGTGTTCGTAACAATACCATCCTGATCCTGATAACCACCACTTACAAAATACTTGATGTCTTTATTACCGCCAGAAAAGGCTAAATTATGACGTTGAAAAAAAGCGTTTTGATACAATTCATCCTGCCAATCGGTATTGAAAGCAGGGGCTTTCGCTGTTTGGCTGGCGAAATCGTAAATATCTTCCGGAATACTTACTGATGATCCATTACCCACATTTGTGGTTCTGGTGGTATTGTTATCAGAAAACATAGAGTCGTTCCACGTCAGTCGCCCGCCATTTACCACTAAATCTTTATAGGCATTGTTGCGGCCATCGATCATTAACTGGATAAACTGCGATGCATCCAAAAGCTTTACCTTTTTGTGCAACTGTGTAACACCAGCCTGCACATCATATTGAAAACGACCTTTTCCATCCTTACCGCGTTTGGTGGTAATCATCACCACACCTCCAGAAGCTCTTGAACCGTAGATGGCGGCAGAGGCGGCATCTTTTAAAATGTCAATGGTTTCAATATCCTCCGGATTGATGAATACGTTATTACCGGAAGGATAACCATCAATTACGTACAATGGATTTGAACTGGCATTGATGGAACCCACACCCCGTACCCGGATTTTAGTTCCTGCGTACGGTGCTCCACTGGTTTGCGAAACCTGAACCCCGGCAACTTTACCTACCAAAGCCTGACCCACAGTTGGTGCACTTAAATTCATTTCACTGGCTTTCACGCTACTGATTGCTCCGGTTACATCCGATTTTCTAATCTTTTGATAACCAATGGCCACCACTTCATTTAATGTATTGCTACTTTCCTTAAGTCTTATATTAATCGTTTTACCAGACGCAACTGAAACTTCCTGCGTTTCGTATCCGATGTACGAGAAAACCAGAGTTGTTCCATTAGGAACGTCTAACGTAAATTTACCATCGCCATCTGTGGTGGTACTTTTTTTACTTTGTCTGTCGTAAACGCTAACGCCCGGAAGCGCTTGTCCTTTTTCATCCGTTACCGTTCCACTAATTGCTGCAAAAAAATTGTTCAGCTTTATGGTGGGATTTAGTTTTCCATTGCCTACGGCCATGGCAGTTGAATTACAAACGGCCAATAATCCAAGGGGCAAAAGTAATTTCCTACAAGTGCTTTTAATACCTGGAGCTAAAAAAAATGATACCATCTTTTGTGTTTAATGATTGTTTTTGAATAATAATTTGTTTGGAAAGTGATTTTACTGAGGGCAAAAGTATATGTGTACTTTTAACACTATGTATGCCTGAGGTTAACTCTGGAATAACAAATCCCAGTCAGTGTTAAATGATTATTAACAGTGAAATTGAAACGATAAAGTATGTCAATCATAATGAGGTTGGTAAAAACTTGTGATCCAAATAATTGTTCTTCTACTATACACACCCTGAATATGCAGCTACGTTTTTCATTATTTATCATTCTCCTTACTTCAATTACCATCATTTCCTGTAAGTCAGGAACGGTTAATCTATTCAAAGCAGCTAGCCCACATGAGCAATATCGTAGAAAACTCGAAACGGCAGGATTGGATAAAACCGCGATGGGATCGGCATGGATAGCTGCCTCATCAAACAGTTTGCAAAAGGCATTGAACATTAATATTCCCTATCGTGAAACCGGTTATTTCGATGCAGGTAAAGTTCCTGCAGCTGCTTACCGTTTTTCAGCTACTAAAGGACAAAAAATCACGATTGGTTTAATAAAGAAACCCACCACTACTGCACTCTATTTAGATTTATGGGAGCTGAATGATGTGAATAATCCTAAGCGCATTGCATCTGCAGATACATTGAATCATCCCATTCAATACGAAATTGATGTGACAGGAAATTACCTGATCAGGTTACAGCCAGAATTACTGCAGAGCGTGGAATATACGTTGGAAATCACTTCAGGGCCATCGTTGGCCTTTCCTACACAATCAAAAACAAAAAGCATTGGCAGTTACTGGGGAGATGGAAGAGACAATAATGCCCGGAAACATGAAGGCGTTGATATTTTCGGAAGTTTTAGAAGTCCGGTTGTAGCGAGCGCCGGAGGAACCGTTACCAGAGTTAATGAAAATAATTTAGGTGGAAAGGTGGTTTGGTTAAAGCCAAATGGAAAAGATTATACCTTATACTATGCGCACTTAGATGAGCAAATCGCCGTTGAAGGGCAAGAAGTAAAATTAGGTGATACTGTAGGCTTGATGGGCAATACCGGAAATGCCAGAACTACGCCAACGCACCTGCATTTTGGCATTTATACTTTTGGTGGGGCAATTAACCCTTTACCATTCATCGATCCAGTGACCAAAACACCAGGTAAAATTAATGCATCAGTTTCCAATCTAAACAAAACACTGAGAACAACTGGCAAAGTGAATTTATACTCACTGCCTCAAAATAAATCTACACCCATTACTAACCTAACTGCAGGTACAATAGTGAATATTGGTTCGGCTACAGGAAATTTTTATAAAGCTGAACTACCAGATGGAATTACAGGCTTTATTAATAGCAGTGAATTGACGCAAACCTCTAAACCTTTGCAAAGGTTTAAAATAAAAGTGGCTCAACAGAAAGTATTTGATCAACCGGATAGCCTGGCTGCTGTGAAACTGAATTTAAGAACAGGTGAAACGGTAGAAGTTTTAGGGAATTTTAACAACTATCAATTAATCAGCAATGAAACTGCACAAGTTGGCTGGATTGTTAAGTAATTTTGAAGATGAACATTTATCAGCAGACACTATCACTTAGCGAACGAAGAAGAGGTTTTCACATTATTACCAATGAAGTAGAAAATGCGTTACCTGAAATTAGGGGAATGAAAGCCGGTATTTGTCAGGTATTCATTCAACATACTTCGGCATCATTAACCATTAATGAAAACGCAGACCCAACAGTTCGGGTAGACTTTGAAATGTTCTTCAACAAAACTGTCCGGGAAAATGACCCGGATTACGAACATGATTACGAAGGGTCAGATGATATGCCTGCACACTTAAAGGCAGCACTATTGGGCAGTTCGGTAACCATTCCTATCCGCAACGGAAGGCTGGCACTCGGAACCTGGCAAGGAATTTACCTTTGCGAACACCGGAATCGTGGTGGGCAAAGGCGCCTAATTGTTACCGCATGGGGAGTGTAGAAAAATACGATTGTAAATGATCGTCTCGAACGCTATTTTTAATGGCGGAGCAATTCACTTTAGTAAGCCTATTAGTCAAATTCTCAACAGTAAAACTTGTTGTTTTACCGTCATGAATTTATTCAACGTTACTTCTCCTCTTCTTTTTTAACCTGGTCTATAATTTCCGGATGATTATCCTGAATGGATTTACGGGTAGACTCAACCTCCACCTCTTTTGTTGTAACGGCATAGTGGGCGGGATAAATCTCCGATCCATAAGCAATGGCATAAGCTTTTGTAAACTCCGCCCCGAAATAAAGAATAATAGACGAGTAGTATGTCCACAACAACACGACAACCAGTGAGCCTGTGGCGCCGTAAGTGCCGCCCACATCACTTTTTCCGATGTAAACCGAAATGGCAAACTTACCGATCATAAATAAAACAGCCGTAACTACGGCACCGGCCAATACATCTTTCCATTTGATAATTGCATCTGGAAGAACTTTGAAAATCACCCCAAAAATTAATGTGATGACACTTAAGGTGACAACCAGATTGATAACGTAGAAAACATAAAATGAAACATCAGCAAAACGTGCCTGTAATCTATCACTGAAAGCATCTAAAACTGAAGTTACTGCAAGAGATACCAGTAATACAAATCCTAAACTAATGATTACTGAAAAAGATAGAAAACGGTTCTGCAGCATCTTAACCCAGCCATGTTTGGGTTTTGGTTTTAAACCCCAAATCGTATTTATTGAGTCCTGAATATCACCAAAAATCGTAGTCGAACCAATTAACAAAGTTACTATACCGATGATTAATGCCATCGTTCCCTTGTTATCGAGATAAGCATTTTTGATTAGTTCCTGTAGCGAAGTTGCTGACTCGCGGCCCAGGAAACCTACTAGCTGATCATAAACTTTTCCTTCTGCAATTTCTCTTCCTAAAAAAAATACCGCATAGCGAGATAATTACCACTAAAAGCGGCGCCATAGAAAACACCGTATAGTATGCGAGCGAACCACTCAATTTTGTTACTTTATGATCGCCGAATCCTGTGAAGGCTGCGTTTAATACACCCCAAATTCCTTTTAATGTTACTTTTTGCTTCGCCATGATAAGAATAGTATTACGTTTATCTAAAACTTAAACCTCTTATATTTCGAATTGTTTGTATTAATTATTCCTAATGATTGTAAAAGCATTCCAATCTGCCTATTCCTTAATCACCGGAATATTAAAGCCAAAAGTAGAACCTTTCCCTTGTACCGAATTTACCCAGATTTTGCCGCCGAGGCGTTTTACGATTTCTGAAGAAATATAAAGACCCAAACCTAAGCCAGGAAAAGTATGCTCTTTGTTTCCGCTCACCCGATAAAATTGTTCAAAAACATGATCTTGCAGGTCTGGACTGATCCCGATACCGAAATCCTGTACACAAACTTTAACAGTATCCTGTTCATCTTTGGTATAAATCACTACCTCATTGGCATCTGGCGAGTATTTTATGGCATTGGTCAACAAGTTAGTAACTACCTGGCAAATGCGGTCGCGATCGCCGAAAATCGTTTTGTTAAAGCTCAGTTCCTTTTTAATAATGTGCCTGAAGGAAGTCCGTTGAACATCCTCAATCACCTCTTCTACCATTTCGTTGAAATCAAATTCGGCATTGTTAAATTGAAGGCGGCCAGAATTAATTTTCGTTACATCCAATAGATCACTAATCAAATTGGTGAGGCGATCTACTTGTTTGTTCATTTTACCCAGAAGATCTGCATTTTTGAAATCGCCCGAGCGTTTAAACATTGATTCCATTACCTGCGCATACGCTTTTAAACTGGTAACAGGCGTTTTTAACTCGTGACTGGCGATACCTAAGAAATTATCTTTCTGCTTTTCAAGTTCTTTTTGATGATGGACATCATTATTGGTTCCATACCATTTCGCAATATTGCCTTCAGCATCTTTCAGTGCCATGGCTCGCACCAAATACCAGCGGTAGTTTCCGAACTTATCTAAACACCTGAATTCGATCTCATATGGCGATCCGGTTTGTAAAGCCACCTCCCAGGCTTTTTTGGCCAGCAAAAAATCATCCGGATGGATACTTTCCATCCATCGGCTGCCCAGGGTTTCCTCAACTCCCTTGCCTGTTTGATCAAACCATCGCTGGTTAATGTAATCAAGATTTCCATCGGGCTTACTTGTCCACACCACTGAGGGTACCGTGTTCGCTAAAAACTCCAGTTCATTTACCACGCTCTGCAAAGCAAGATTTTTATCAGCCAGAATTTTTCTAATGTTCAACTCTGGTCGTAAATCTCTGGCTATGCCAGCAATGGCAACAGGTAAATTTGTAATCTCTTCCCTAATCATATACAATTGTTTATGAATGGGAATAATCTCTTTGGTTTCCTGATGAAGCAATTCTAACTCACCCGACCAACGTCCTTTAGAAAACAGGAGAGGTAAAATTTCATTCTTTATTTTTTCGTTGGATGAGTCGCTATGGTAATCAAACAGATTACTTTTCGGAATATTTTCTTCACTGATGCCGATTAAAGCCCTACCCGACGGATTGATGTAAACTGTATTCCCGTTCGTATCACAGTAATTGCAAAAATCTTCGCTACTCCCTACAATTGAAGCGAGTTTTTCCAGCTCAGCCTTCGCTTTAAGTTCCGGTCTTAGATCTCTGGCGGTTGCTCCCCTGCCAATAATTTCACCGGTCGCCGGATCTTCTATCAACAAATAACTTACCCTACAAGGGATAGTTTCCCTGGTTTTTAAATTCACAAGGCTAATGTTTCCTTGCCAACCTTTCACCTTATCTATTTCCTGAATGATGTGGTTTTGAACCCGATCAAGCTCTTCTGAAGTATAAAAATCTTTGGCGCTAAGTTGAGTCACGTCTGCTGTAAGTTCAACGCCAAGCATCAGCCGGGATGCTTTGTTCATGTATATCACATTACCTTGCATATCTGCAACAGTCATGTGATCTGCATTATTATTAATCAATGTAAGCAACTGCTGTTCACGCCTGTCAGCGGCAATTTCACTGGTAATATCTTGCGCAATACCGGCAAAACGGTAAGCAACGCCATCTTCATTGAAATATGCTTTACCTTTACAATGGACCCAGCGCAATACCTGGCCAATCTTACTTAACGTTCTGTATTTAATATCATACTGCCCGATGTTGCTAGGATTGATGGCTTTAAGCACCGCCGCATTTACCAGTTGCACATCATCTGGGTGGATGCAACTTAATACATCTTCATATTTTATTTCGCCATCGCGGGAGAAACCAAATAGCTCCCTGCAACGGGCATCCCAATTTACAGTATTATGGATGGGATCTAAGTCCCAGGTTCCAATATCAGCAGAAATCAATGCGAACGTTAAACGTTCCTGAGTATCGGCAATTTGTTTTCTTGCTGCAACCAGTTCTGTTAGGTGAGCAGCAGTATTTATAATGGCAAAGGTTTCGCCAGCCTCATTTTTTAGCGGCTTATAGGTAAACGTGAAATAGAAAGTTTGAAGCTGGCCATCCACTACTAAATCTGCAGGCGATTCTTTGGTATGGTAGGTTTCCCCTGTAGCGAAAACCTCATTTAATATTCCTATGAATGGTTGATCTTTTAACTCTGGAATACCCTCGATAAGTGGTTTTCCGATAACAACATCAGTTTTGCCCCATAAATCAAGCATGGCCTGGTTAGCCGCACTGATGATCATTTCCTTTCCCTGGTAAATGGCAGTAGGCATTGGTGATGCTTCAACCAAAGAATTGAATCTATCTTGCTCTGAATATAGCGTTGTCATTTTTTGTTTAGTTCATTAAAGATAGGAAATCTGGGAATATTAAGGCAAAAAAAAACAAGCCCTGGCTTTAGCCAAGGCTGTTTTTTTAAAAATTTTCTATTTTCCTTTTATCCATGCTGATAAATCATTGACCAGCACCTCCGAAACACTTACGGGCGTTTGGTATTGGCCCATAGTTCCTTTTTCAGTTTGTGGACTTAGCAAATGATTCAAATCGGGGTAAAACTTCAGCGTAACATTTTTTTTCTTCGCGAGTGCGGTATTCCATAAATCGAAATCCGTTTTTCCTACCTGGAAATCATTGCCACCTTGCAGCACATAAACTTTTTTAGTTAAGTTTTTGGCAGTAGCAACCTGGTTATAGGCATTTAAATCAGCCCAGTATTTTGCCGGCAAACCTAATATCACCGAATCAGGCTTAATGGTTGTTCCCAGTTGGGTGATTCTACTTTTATTAATTTGAAGAATTGCATCGTCCAGGTATTTTTTATTTTCTGCAGTGGTATCTTTCGATAAGTCAAACATATACTTATTCTGATCGATAATAATGTCGCTCATTTTTCTTGCCGGAGCCGCTGCAACTACGATACCTGCCACATCCGGAGAAGTTGATGCTATTTTCGGTGCCAGCATGCCGCCTAAACTATGGCCAAAAACATAAATTGCTTTTGGATTAGCTCCTGCTACCGTTTTGGCAGAAGCAATTGCTGCAACTGCATCATCAAGTACTTCTTCTTTAACGGTATAAGGTTTTGAGAATTCGTTTGGATAAATCAACGTTCTTTTCACATAACGGATAGAACCAATGCCTTTTGACCCTAAACCACCAGCCATATCCTTAAAAGGTTTATTTGCCCCAACGCTTTCATCCATATCGCCCGGGCCAGAACCATGAACAAAAACTACCATTGGAAAGTTTTTTACATTTTTGGGCACTGTTACAATTGCGGCGAGCTGTTTCCCTGCCGGGCCAATGTAAATCTGCTTTTCGCTATACAAATTGGTATCTGCATAAATGGGTTTTGCATAGGCAACCGCACTTTTCGGCGGCGCCAGAAAAATGCCCACTATCTTTTGTAACTTATTAAAACCTAAAATGAAATTTTGCTCGCCATTGGCAAACTTACCTTCAACAGTAACGGCAAAAAATTCTCCTTGCGCTCTGCTTTGAATTGCATCAAATGTTTCAGCCTTACCATATTTGGTACCAATATCAACCCAAAGTTTTTTTAGGTTATCTTCAGTAAGCTTTGTTTTGAGCGTATCATCAAAAAAGGCATGTGCATCAGCAAATTTCTCTTCCTGCAATACTTTGAAGAAATCATTTGCACTATTGAATAACTGGATAACATTTTGAGAAAATGCTGTGGTAGTAAAAAGTAAGGCAATTACAAATAAGATACTTCTCTTCATCATAAATCTTGTGTCATGTTTGGTTAAATCACAAGTATCAAAGTTAAGAATATTTGCCTCTTAAAAACCTATTAGACAACTAACAAGTTCGTTTTAACTATTTTTAACATTTTCATACTTTTTCCATAAGATGTATGGAATAAACATAATCATTAGTGCTACAACCGGTGGGATAAGCAACGCAATCTCATCGCCTACCAGGGCTCTTGAGGCGAAAGCACCGATAAAATTAATGGCAAAACCTGCATAAGCCCATTCTTTAATTACTTTTAAAAAATTCTGTAAGATGGCAATGGCTCCTAAAATTTTCGCCACCCCACAAATTTCAAGCAAATACATAGGATAACCCAAATGCCTGAATACTTCTTTTCCGGCTTCTTGCTGGGTAATGCCTCCAAAGCCGTCCATTAACATCAACACGGCGAAGATTATGGTAGCCACCCAATACCAGGTTTTGATTGATTTCATTTTATAAAAATTTCTTATCGTAATTAATTAGCCAGTTGTTACCGTAGCGATCGACTAAATTGCCAAATAGCGAGCCCCAAAAAGTTTCCTGCAAGGGATGACTGGCTTTTCCGCCCCTGGCCAATCTTTCGTAACAAACTTTTGATTCGAGCGCTGTATCACAATTTAACATCAAGGCAACGGTATTGCCACTTACCAAACCGCTATCATCAATCATATCAGTTCCCATGATTACAATATCGTTTACTATGAGTACAGCATGCAATATTTTATCGGCCATAATTTGTGGCATATCACCTGCCATGGCAGATTCACCAATACTTTGCAGGGTTAACTCTCCACCCAAACAGTCTTGGTAAAAGCGCATGGCTTCTTTACAATTGCCATTAAAAGTTAAATATGAATTTATACTTGCCAATCTATTTCTTTATTAATACCCACCATACAACGCACATCATTTTCATTGATGTATTCTTCTACACAATATCCTTCTGGGTCGATATCCGGCTGCCTGATTAGTTTTTGAAATGTTTTACCAATCTTCGGAACATCATTCATAAAATCTGTGATTAATTCTGCCAGATATTCTCCTTTTCTAATTGTAAACCTCTCCAGATCCGAATGATCAAACCTATCGCCTTCCCCTAGCTCTGCTGCAGCTTTGTAAATAATCTCTGCACCTTCTGGTCTGCTGATTCCGAACACTCTTCGTTGTTTGATATCAGGAATCAGGGCATGAAGTTTCTGATGTGCAGCCATGATCCCGTTTGGAAACGAGCCTGCCTGAACACAAACTACATTGATATCGCTTACTAGATTATATTTTTCCATTGTACCACTTTTAAGCTAAACAAACCTACCTGCTAAGGGTGGGAATATAAAGATGCAGAAACGACAATTGATGGGGTTGTTTCCGACAAGCCTCATGATTATATTTGTTTAAGAAAAAAGCATCTAATCATAACCAAATTATAAGTGATGAAACATATATCCATTTTAGTTCCTCAAACTGCAGTAATCGAAGCGATTGCCGATCCGCGATATTTATTTACAGCAGTAAATGTAGTTTTTGCAGG
>NZ_AJLG01000057.1 GCF_000258495.1 Pedobacter agri PB92 | reverse complement strand
GGATTTATGAGGGGGATTGCTTCGGCTCGCTCACACCTAGGCCTCGCAATGACGATGAAAGGAGGAACTTACGGCGCATTGTTATAGGCACCATGCTATCCGGCCGAGGAGATAATGGAAGGAGAAAACGTTAAAGCTTTTGCACACCCTTTCAAGTTACTTCTGTCTAAGGCAGCGCACATTCTGCGATCCTTCATCGCAGCTTGTGCTGCCGCTCAAAAAGCTTTCACTGATTTGTCCGACATTAGATCCAAGCCTTGAGTTATTAATGTTTCGTTATTGGTTTTTAAAGGTGTTAATGAGCTCGCTGAAGGGCTCGGTTTTGGTTACCTTTTTGTCAAGAAAAAGGTAAGAGGCCGCCGCCGGTGAGGCGTTAGAAAAAATAAAACTACCTTGTTACCGTAAATATCAACACTGCTAAATTTACCACCACTAACAGAGGCTGTAAAATATTATTTAAACTCTGCAGCTTATCACTTGTTGCTGAACTTTTAGTGGGTTGAAGTACAATAATATCATGATTTTGCAGCACGAGTTTTTTGCTTGCTAAACTATTAATGTCATTGAGATTAACATAAATTAACTCCGGATGTGCCCGATCGCCGCGAATAATTTTCAAGGTTTTTGGATCAGCGGTTTTCGTGATGCCACCTGCTTCGCCAATAATATCGATAAGTGTAGTGTTATCTCTCTCCAATAAAAAATTGCCCTGTTTACTAAATTCGCCTAATAGTGTTACTTTCAGATTGACTACTGATAATTCGATAATTGGTTCTTTGAGCAGTTTATTTTTATAAAGGTCCTGGATTTTGATGGCTGCTTCTCTTCTGCTCAAACCCACTACCTCCACTTTGCCGATCGCAGGCAGATTAACCATACCATCTAACTCAACAGGATAGGAGAGCACATTGCTGATGCTGCCCGAAGCACTATTCTGTTGCGTAATAGCATTAGACGTGGAGTTGCTCGTGCTACCTGTAGCGCCAAATTCAAAATTCTGAACATTCCGAATGGCCAACTGGTCATTCACTTTAATTTTATAGTAGGCATCGCTGATTCCCTGATCATTCACTACATAAACCTGTTTAATGGTGTCGGTAACAATATCGCTGGGCGCATTAAATAGCGTTCGTTCCTTGCGTACCCCACATGAACCGAGCAAAAAAAGAAAAGACATAATGATTAAAAAAGCAATGAATTTGTTTCGGGTATACACAGCCATGTAAATGTGGGGAAAAAGTTCTTCAAAAAACAAAAATACCTTTTAAAAGCGAAATCAGAAATTTCTGGCTATCCTCAGCTGGTTTATCTTCGTCTTAGCCAAAATCAATTTGACATATTTCAAATGTAAAAGTGCTAAACTCATAATTCAAACTCTTATCATGCGTATCTTTGTAAATCTCCCAGTTGTAAAACATATTCTCCTTAAAGTAATGTTAAAATTAATTTATGGGAAAGAAATTATTTTGTTTATTTATATTACTGTCTTTGTTAAAGATAGATAGCAAGGCTGCCGAAGGTTGTTATATTTCAGGTAATATCGTTTATATCGAAATACCGACAGCAAAAAATGGAACATGTGATCAGAACTAGGTATTTCCTTCATCACCTACTGCATTTGTGGACTGTCCATCACAAGATGCATCAATATTTCATACTAGCAATGACAGTTTGGCATATGTGCGGGGTTTTTTGGGTTTTCCGAAATATGTTAGGTGTAGAATAGAATTTCAGGTGCCTACTCAGGGTATGTATATAGTTTCGATTACTCATATGACCATTCGATGATTACATTTGGCTTCTAATTTTTACCAATTGGAGCCTTTTGTTTTTTTATATGTGTAGGAAAAATTTAAACCTACTCTTTCAGACGCAAATGTTTTAATTTTTTAAAAATTGCTTTATCAACAGGCTTCAACATTCTATTTTCTATATAAATAGGATTTCGTACTAAATATTTGCTACATATTTCGATTGTCTTAAGTATTAATAAGTTGATATAATTCCTCGAATCGTCTCAATATTTTCCTGAAATCAATATTGCTATCCCACTCATGCTCGTTGTTAACAGGTGGATAACAGCTTCATATTAGTTGCTTTTATAACAATAATACTTATATGTAAGTACTAAAAACTCTTTTTTTGTATGATAAAGTAGATTTTTTAGTGTTATGAAAAATACATCATTATTTTTGAAAAGGAATTCGTCCCGTTCCACATCCCATAATGAATTATGTTAGATCGATATTATTTATAATCTGCGCTACTATGTTACCTTGTTATGCTTTCGGACAAGGATCTGCTACAGGATGTTATACACAAAATTTTGATAATGCAGTACATACCAGAACCAATAACTCAATTGGAGTATATGCCAATAATACTGGCAAAGTTCCTCTTAGTCCAAATTATTGTAGCTGGACACCTACAACTACCGGTACAACATGTAGGGTTTGCCCAGGTTTTGTTCAGACAGACGGTAGTTGTCGTATTATGAATGATAACACAAGTGCTCTCGTTGGAACTGTACCAGGATTTCTTGGTACTTTTACAATGGTTCTATGTCCATTGGATGATTACATTATTTTACTAATTTTATTAATTGGCGGGATCGGATTTTCTAGTTTAAGAAATACGAAAATGATGAGTTCAATTTAATTCTTAATCATTTCTACTCCGTTCTAGCCTGCGCGTGCTGCATGTGATCTGTAAATATTCAGCCTCATTTCTCCGAATTGCCAAAGCAACATATTACCCTCGGTAGCGCATGCTTGTATCGTATGACTATTAGGTATAAATTCTTTTAGGTTCATTTCAGAGCAACATTTTAAGTACCTATTGTTACAATTATCAGCGTAAATGCATAAGCGTGATCATTGGAATCATATAACTTCTTAGTCGTTAACTAATCCAATCTGTTTTTTAAATCATAAAATGTTAAATTCTTAATTTTTTCGACTTAGACAAATTAGCCGAATAGTTTTGAAATAATTCTTTAAGGGCTTATTCCGCAGGTAATATTAATCGTGATAATTCGAGCGTTCATTTTGTTCATGATATTTGTCAATGCTTTTCCTTCGATTCTAAAAGTATTTAGACTTCCTTATTTACAGTTAATATATTCCTGAAATGGCTTTGAGATGTGTTTGTTCACGTTTTTGGTTTGGTAATGATTCGCAAAGGAATGAATCACTTGTAATAAAATATCATTTAAGTGTCAGTTTAAGTTCGGCGTTTTTTTTGGGGGGATAATAAATTGAAAATTAACACCATTTTTGCGCCATCTTGTATTATTAGGAATACGAGCTATTGATGCTTCTGCCTTATGAAATTTTTTTGTCTCCTGTTTATTTTCATTTTATTAATCCAGCATAAATCTTCTGGACAAGTAACTGGTAGAGGTTGTGATTTTGGCGATAGAGTTGCAACAGTTTATCTTGGGACTACAACCTATTATGGAAGTACCAAAATAGTCGAGGCTTATAAGGCTGATGTATGGCTACAGGTAATCAGGGGAAATGGTTATAGTGGATATAAATGTGGATTTATCAATATCTATCCATCTGGGTCGAAGTGGAATGGTAGTCAAGATGTGCCCTATGATGGAGTTAATGAAATAACTTCCAGGGAATCAGATCCAAAAGGATGCGTCTTGCAGACAACCTATAAGTCAAATCATACTATTGGAGAAGGAGAAGGATCAATTGTTAGCTACCGATACAACGATCCTAAATATTTTTCGAACAGTGATCCAAGTTCATCTTGTCCATCGGCTACTCCACCAAGCAATCTTCCGGTCGATGATTACCTTCCTATTACGCTTTTAGTATTTGGAGGATTAGGATTTACTTCTTTTAGCAAGAGAAATTTTCTCAACTTGAAAAAAGTATCTTAAAATAACCTTTATAAACGAATAAACTGAATAAAAAAGCAAATCCTTCACGGTCAGTTCTTTTTAATATCGTTTTCCCTAATCGTAAATGGGATCTCTATCATTAATTATTTTAACTTTTCCGTTATCAATATTCGACTTAAACACAACAGGAAACCGAAGGGCGACAGATGGGTGATTAGGGCGTATCTTTAATTATAATTGAATGAAATGTCGATACTTTGTTCCTGAAATATTGAACAAAACGAACGTAGGTTTTAGAATTAGGATGAGGTAAATTTAGATTTACATTGTAATCCTGATATGATGCTTTTTCGTTACCTTATTCTCGGAGGATTTATTTTCATTTCAAAGATTTCTATTGCGGCTGAAGGTTGCTTGATAGCAGAAAACACCCTATATACAACTCCTGGGTTAGTTGTATCTGTTGTATTAGTTGGAGATGTCCGAACTTATAGCGGACCAACTGTTTCGATTTCTCCTCCGGCTTGTCCAAGGGCAACAAACATCAAACCCATAACTGGTGTTGGGGTACTAAAATTATGTATAGTTGGTTTAACAATAGGTGATATAGTAACCTATGACATGTTAAACCCTCCAATTCAGTGCAACCTTGATGACTACTCATGGGCACTCGGCGTTTCAGCCGCTGCTTTGGGTTTGATAGTGATCAAAAAAAGAAAATTTTTTTAAAACTATCTGATCCTGAAATCATTTTCACCAACTAACCAACTAACCAACTAACCAACTAACCAACTAACCAACTAACCAACTAACCAACTGTCTACCTTTATTATTTATCTTTACGGCGGGTATTGCCTTTCTGCAAATCAGGAAGAGGCAAGCCTTTATCGAATATGAAAATTTCCATCATTACCGTAGTTTATAATGCAGAACAATACATCAAAGATTGTATTGAATCGGTTATTCATCAATCCTATCAGAATATCGAGTATATTATAATTGATGGGAATTCTACGGACGGAACAATTCAGGTAATAGAAGAGTACAGAAAATACCTGAGCCGTTTTGTCTCTGAAAAGGATAAAGGACTTTACGATGCCATTAATAAAGGCATCAAATTGGCTAGTGGCGATGTGATTGGAATCCTTAATGCTGATGATATGCTGCTGAGCTACGATGTTGTGAGTGAAATTGCCAATGCTTTTATCAATCATCCGGAAAAACAGGCCATTTATGGCAACCTTAACTACATCACACCAAAGGAAGGCAAAATCGTTCGTGAATGGCGATCCTATCAGGCAGATCAACGGGACATTGAGAAAGGGTGGATGCCTGCGCACCCCACTTTATACATCAAAAGAACGTTATTTGAGGCTTTCGGCAATTACGCTTTAGATATGGGAACTGCGGCGGATTACGATTTAATGCTGCGTTACTTTCATATCCATAAAATGAAAGCACTTTATTTACCTGTTTTAATGGTTAACATGCGCTTGGGTGGGCTTAGCAACCGGAGTATTTCTAGTCTTTGGAAAGCCGCTAAATTTGATTACAAAGCTTTAAAAAGAAATAAAATTCCAAATGCACTGCTGGTTTTAGTAAGAAAAAAGTTGAGTAAATTGAGCCAGTTTTAAAAAGATCTTTCCTCAAACTTCGTTCGAGCTGACAGATCGTTTGATTTGTCGTCTTGAAAAATATTTTAATTTCCATCATTTCGAACAACATTTTTTATGTTGGAGAAATCTCGCTTCCAGATTTTGAACTTTAAAAGATTTCTCCACTGCGGTCGAGGTGACCGACTGATGTTTACTTTTAACTTTGAACAACAATTAACTATCGTCATCTCGATCAACACTTTCTTATCGAAGAGATCTCATTCCAGATATTTCAATTAAAAGATCTCAGAACAAAAGTAGCTAGACCAAACAAAGCCAGACTTTTGATATTTATCAAGTTAAATATCCTTTACATCATGCAAAATCAACATCAATCCCTATATTTGTTTAAACCGTTCCCGTTTTGTTTAAAGATTTAATTATTGCACATCCTGGCCTATTTTATGGTCTTATCGCCATATTGGCATTTTTTACGGTACTATTAACTATTCCTTCAATTATATTCACTTCACGTAAATACAATTTGTACGATCGGAACGACTTGCATCGGAAAAATCACAATTTAAGTATTTCGCGTTTAGGTGGTTTGGCAATAGTAGCAAGCTTTACCATAAGCATTTTGCTGTTTTCTGCGATGATTAATTTCAATGAAGCAAATTTCTTAACCGTTTCTTGCATCATACTTTCCGCACTGGGTTTAAAAGATGATGTATACGGCACTAATACCAGCACAAAATTTATACTTCAGTTAATGGTCGCCACAATACTGGTTTTCTTTGGTGGTTTCCGCTTGAGCAGCTTGTATGGCGTACTCAACATTAACGATATGAATCTGTTGTGGGGAGGTATCTTCTCTATTGTACTCATCATTTTTCTCAATAATGCCTTTAACCTGATTGATGGAATCGATGGTTTGGCAGCCAGTATAGGAATACTGGCCAGTCTTTGTTTCGGGATCGCTTTTGCAATGGCAGATCAGATACCTTATGCATTTATTGGCTTTGCGCTTGCCGGAGCGATAGCGGGTTTCTTGAAACATAACTGGTTTCCCGCTAAGATCTTCATGGGAGATACCGGGGCTTTGATCATCGGTCTTACTACCGCTGCTTTGGCTATAAAATTTATTGAGATCAATAAGTTTACCGGTGATAATCAGCCAACCTTTTACTCAGCACCTGCTATTGCAGTGTCAATATTGATTGTACCGATATTTGATTCTTTAAGGGTTTTCACCGTTCGTATATTTAACAGAAAATCTCCGTTTCTTGGGGATCGTGATCATATTCACCATCGTCTGGAACGTTTGGGCTTAAAGCCAAACCAAATTGTTGCGATTACCTCAGTACTCAATATCTTGATCATTTTGGCTACGGTTATGCTTCAGCATTTGGGAAATTTCCCGCTCATTGCGCTGCTCATCTCCATTTGTATTATTTTCAATTCGTTATTGACCTGGCGTTTATCCAGATTGAAACGTTAATTTTCTGTAAACAAATTACTGCGTTACAGGTCTTCTGCTTTAATATCAAAATAAAAAGTAATTTTGCGCATTAATTATAAAGATGAATGAGGCTGGCAATTAATGGTTTCGGTAGGATAGGGAGAACATTTTTGCGTTTGGCTTTGGCCGAGGGCTTTGATGTAGTGGCTATTAATGATTTAGCCGATGCTAAAACAATGGCCCATTTATTTAAATATGATAGTGTTCACGGCATTTATCCAAAACAGGTTTGCGCCAAACCCGATGCCATCGTGATCGAGAAACAATCAATTCCTGTTTTTTCGATAAAAGAAGCGCAGGAGCTTCCCTGGTCTGCTTTGAGAGTTGATCTTGTTGTTGATTGCACCGGCAGAAATTTAACAATGGAAGCTGCGGAAAAACACATTGAAGCTGGTGCCCGGCAGGTATTAATTTCTGCACCAGCAGCAGACGAAATACCGATGATCGTTTTGGGGGTGAATGACGATAAAATTGATTTGTCGTTTAAGATACTTTCAAATGCAAGTTGTACCACCAATAACATCGCTCCGATGATCAAAATTTTGAACGATAACTGGGGGGTAGAGGAAGGTTATATCACCACCATACATTCCATGACTGGCGATCAGAATTTGCATGATGCTAACCATAAAGACTTAAGAAGGGCAAGAGCGGCATCATCATCCATTATTCCTACCACCACAGGTGCGGCGAAAGCCATTACCCATATCTTTCCGGAGTTGGAAGGACGTTTAGGCGGAGCAGGAATCAGGGTACCAGTGTTGAATGGCTCCCTTACCGATTTTACCTGTCTTTTGAAAAAGAAAACCACCATTGAAGAAATCAATGCTGCATTTAAACTGGCTGCTGAAAATGAACTAAAGGGTGTTCTTGAATACACAGAAGATCCGATAGTTTCGGTTGATATCATTGATAATCCACACTCTTGCACTTTTGATTCATTACTTACTTCCATCGTTGGCGATATGGTAAAAGTGGTAGGTTGGTATGATAATGAGTATGGTTACAGCAACCGGCTAATCGATGTGAATAAAAAAAATCAGCTCATTGAAGACTGATCTGAACATCGATTAAGATATATAAGAGCTTGATTTTTTTTCTTTACGCTTTGATTCTCCATATATGATTTTTATACGCTTTATTTATACTCGTAAAAGCCTTTAAGGGAACAGGCATGGAAGTAGCTTTTTGTTCTTAGGCTCGCCAGCTAAAATGGAAAAATTATCGTCGTAGTCCCATATAATTCCCGGAATGGCAAGTGATTGCAATTCGTTTTTTACTATTGATAAATAGTTACATACGCTAATGACTGATGCATGCTTGCGGTAAACTCCATATTCGCTGCAAAGTACTGGAACGCGGTTTTTTTTCGACCAATTTTTAATAATCATCAGCTTATCGTGAACCGCCCCTTTTTTGCCCTCATTTGCATAATTTAAATAATTTTTTTCACCGGCCGTCCCTTTAGCTTCAGTGTTTAGTTTGGGCATTTTATCTGCAGCATAGGGAAATGGAATTCCGGTCGTTGTTACCTGTTTTCCGATCCATGTAGCCCCTTGATGGGTGAAAATAAACGGCTCGTAAAAATGAAAGGTATAAATGATGTTTTTATCCAATAAGGGGGAGATTCTGCTTAGTTCGTAAATGCTATTGTAGTTTGAAGCGCCAATGATCAAGGTGCGTTTCGGAGATGATTGATGGATTAGCTTAGTTACACCAGCAGCGATAGGTAACCATTTTGCATCCTCTAATGTGGGTTCGTTAAAGAGTTCAAAGTACAATAGCGAGGAGGATACATGACGATATTTCTTTTCAAGCATTGCCCAAAGCATTTTAAGTCTTTCTTCATCTTCATTTAAGCTTTGAATTTGAAGCCTGCCGGAATGATTAACCAGGATAAGCTTAAAAGCGAAACGCTGGCATAGCTTTAACACATCACCAATGTTGGAAATTAATGCGTTTTTTTCTTCATCGTTTCCAGATAAATAAAATCTCTCAAACGCAACGGGCAGTCTTATTGTACGAATTCCGGCAAAAGCCAGAAGATTAAAATCTTCCTGATTGAGTTTTTTATGATATAGCCCTCCCGAATTCCAGGTTTGTTCCAGCCAGGATACGTTGATACCGGATCCAATGGTTTTCAAACGAGAGGAGGCAAGGTCCTGCTGAGCGGATAAATCATAAAAACAAAATAATGTCAATGAAAATAAAAATAATGCTTGCTTCAATGTGCTATTTGTGTTAGATTTATAAAGTTGTCCCGTTTCCTATGAAATTTCGTCCTAATTACGGCATGCCGCAAGCTATTGTGGTCGATGATGTCGAGTATAATAAACAAATTAAGAAAAACTCTTTGTATTATGCTAACATTATTGTTTGGACAGTGATGTTTTTATATCCATTACTGAGTATATTGGACTTTATATACGCTAATTCTATTTTTCAGGAACTCTTTCTTGTCAAAATCATTACGATCTTATTAATTTATGTGGTATATGATCTTTCCAGAAGAACAGGCAGATCGATTAATATTTCGCTGCACACCACTTTCTTTTTGATTTCTGCAAATGCAGCACTAGTTTGCAATGTTGTGAGCTTCGAGGTCGCCCCTGTGTTTTTTTTAGTCTATTCCAGTTTATTTATGCTATTCAATCTGGCCGTCTTCTGGCCAGCCGTAAACTCATTTGCTCAGCTACTGTCTACGCTGATTATGTTGTCAATAGGATATCATGCTATAAATCAAGTGACCTTGGAGACCTATTTGTCTCAAGGTGCCGGATTATTTATTATGATCGGATTTTTCTCTTGCTTTATCCCGCTGGCCCGATACGGCATTATCATGAATAACACGCTGAATGGATTGAAGATCCAGAATACGACAACCCAGTTGTATGCCCTTCATTTAGAATTAATGGACAAAAATAACCAGATTGAACATTCTAATGCTAAACTAGGGGAACTGGTTATTCAACAAGATAGCTTTTTAGCACTGGTCCGATCGGATATTCAACAGTTCGTGATTTCGCTCAAAGACCTATCTGGCAGAATAGACGAAGAACGGATTACCAAGGGGGATCAGGCGAGTGAATGCGTGGAGGGGATTAATGCAAATATTGCAAGTCTTCAGCAACTCACAGAAATATTTCCAGATCAGCAAAATACGCTTGCAAGTGATATCCAGATTGATTTGACCTGGATTGATATTTATCAGTGCATCCAAACAATGGTCAATTTGATGAAGGCGGAATTTGACCAGAAAGATATTGTTTTTCAATGGATCAGTTCTGGTGGAAAAGAACTCATTCCACTCGACAGGATATATTTCGATCAAGTCCTCTATAATCTCTTTGCCAACGCGTTGAAACATTCTGACAATAAAAATGCGATCTATGCTGAGGTAGTAAAGAACAACCTGAAGACAGAGCTTGTGTTGAGTTGTGCGCCAAAAGACGTGAATTTTCCATTACACAAAGACACTCTGAAATCCAAAACACCTACCGTTCAAAGTCTCAAACGCGGCCTTGGCCCAGGTTTTTATGTGGCCAGGTTGATCACTGAAAAGATGGGGGGGGAAGCTCACCTATGACCAAGGGCAACAACATGTTTCCTACACCCTTAAATTTAAATCTGAAATCGCGTAACCATATATTTCTCCATGAAAAAAATAATTCTATTTTTTATTTTTACTATTTTAACAATATTCACATACGCTCAAAAACCTCAGCAAAGTTACAACTTTAGCGAGCAGGTAATTAGAGGCCTTGAAGGACAGTATACATACTATATCAGGGTTTTACCGATTCAGCGGTTGACCGGGAGCACATTATCGCTGGATGTGGAAACTTCCAAAGTGATCAATTTCCAAAAATCCTTTATTCATATTTCGATAGATGATCAGCCTATAAATAGTGTTAGGATCGATGCTGACAGCTTGACAAGGCTAAGTATTGTATTGTCCAAAGCGGTGAGTTCTTCTGGTTTTTTAAAAGTAACCATCAAAACCCAGCTTTTCATAGGTGATGATCCTTGTCAGGATTATACTAACCCAGGTCTGTGGCTCAAAATTCTTCCCTCCTCGTCTCTTAGGTGGGCAACCATTGACAAGATAAACCTTTCTAAAGTAAACCTTTCGAATGCAATCTATAGTAAACAGGCCATAGTTTATCCAGATGAAATCTCTCCAGCAGAACTTCGGGCTGTGGCAATGAGTTACACTAAGCTTCGTAAGAGTGGTGTCGATAAGATCGCGCTATACTCAGTCTCGCAGATGCCAGACTCGTTATCAGACTTTATCTTTGTCGGCTTATTACACAAGGCAGGACCCAGGCTCAGTATAAAGATTAAAGCGGATGCTGGTAAACAGGGCGGATTGCTCTATCTTTACAAGCAGAAAGAATACTTACCCGGACAGATTCCTCAACAAATACTATTTGTTACAGCTAACAATATTGCTGGATTGAATAAAGCAACCGATGCACTTATCAACCCTGCAATTCTTTCTAGTACATTTCAGGATCAGCTAATTGTTGAGAAAAGCGTTCATCGGGATTTTGAAAAAGAAAACAGGCTGATTTTGGCAAATCTTCAGAATAGTCATCAGCTGATGAGTGGTATTGGCAGTTTAAGTCATGTGTATGAATTCAAGACCTCTGCATTCGCTACAATTCCCTCAGAGCTCAACTTAAAAATGCAGATTAAATTCACGGCGATGGCTAGAGACGATCGCGGCTATTTTAATATATACCTAAATGATGTGCTATTGAGTAGTCGGCAGCTGAATGAGTCTGGTGCTATTGAGGTGAACGCCACTGCTAACCGCTATCAGATCAAGAAGTTTAATACGCTAAAAACTGAGTTTGTCTTTTATCCTGCGAGCGGAATTTGTTCTGGAAAGTTTGAAAATTTCGTTGGACAGGTCGATGAAGAACGTTCCTATGTGGATCTTAGTGATAAGTTGACTGAATCGCAGAGGAGTTTCTATGCTTATCCGGATTGTTTTCAGTCTCAGTCAACAATTTTGATCTCTAATAAAGTATTTCATTCTTCCATCAGAGCTGTGTGTGAACTCTTCGCCCACCTCAATGATCACTACAGTAATCACCTCACCTACCTTCCTGGTATTGATTTGACAAGTAGGGCAGCATCTTATAAAGGAAATAACCTTATTCTGATCAGTGATCGGACTGAGAAACTATTAATGACTTTCCCTCAAATGCCCTTAGCCTACCAGAATGACTTTACTATTTACGGTGACAGTAAAAATGAGATTCTATATAAATTGTCCAGTCCAAAAGGATCTGCTATCTCTCAAATATTTGAAACCAAGGATTATCCCGTCGTACTCTCAATTGCAATTCCAAATGATCGCGGATCGGAATATTTATTCGCAAACGCGATCAAGGATCTCAATGAGCAGGTAAACCTGCTGGCCGGAAATACTTTAATCAGCAACCAGGATAGTCATTTGGTTTTCAATCTGGAGACAAGCAATAACAATATTGTCTATGAGGGCCAGGGACTTGGACGCTGGGCAATCTTTTGGCAGAAATACAAATTGCTCGCGCTATCACTGATTCTTTTACTTGTTTTTTTAGGCTATTTGTACGTCCGTTCTAAAGTTAAAAATGCGCAAAAAATTATCTCATCATAATGTTGATCCAAATGAATGTCAAAAGTTTAAATCTGATTGTTTTCTGCTTTTTCTCACTAATAAGCATCGAGACTATGGCCAGCGGATTTCCAATGGGCAGGCGTAAAACCCTTCTCTCTCCATACTTTAGCTATTTCGCAAGTACCAGCTCAAGAGATCTCAGTGGTAATAAAGCCCCTTATGGAAACAATGGGCGGTTCAGTTCAGTAACAGCACAAATCTATCTTGAATATGGAATTACAGATAGATTGGATTTCGTGGCCAAAATCCCATTCTCCTTTTCCCAATATAAAGATGATTATCTCAACAATGTTAACAATGCTCCCTCAGATTTAGAAGTAGGTCTGAAGTATAATATTCTGCATTTCAATGAACAGAAATATTATTTCTCCGCTCAGGCACTGGCAAGTATTCCTGCTTATTCTAAAAATCGAAATCCCGCAACAGGCTATGGTAAGTTTGGATCAGAACTTAAACTTATGATCAGTGGAAGTGAAAGGAGTGCTTATTTTAATATTGAAGGGGGGTATAGGCAATATTTTGGAAACCCTACGGGGCAGGTTGGGCAGTTGACTTATATCTCAACCTCAGGACTGCACTTAGGAAAAAGCAATCAATTGGTTGGTGAGGTAAGCGGCGTGAGTTCTTTTAGATCAAGTCAATTCACCCCAGCGAACCCTGCCTCCAACACAGAGTTTACTTTTGTAAAAGCCAATATCGCAATCGGACAACGACTGTGGAAAGAGAATTGGATCTTTTTAGGTATTTTTCACGATATAGTTAATAGGAATTCTGGAATCGGAGAAGGGGGCACACTTACAGGCATATTTCGCTTTTGATATGCCTGAACAGCGATACATTGTTAACTTACTTAGTGAGCACGGAATTCTGGATTATCAAGACAGGCAGCGCATAGCTCGTTTTTCTCAATCAAGTGGCATTTCGCTTATAAAAGTGCTACTAAACTTTGGATATGTCAGTCGAAAGGACTATCAACTTTGTCTGAAAAAAGAGGGCTATGAATTCTCTGATCTCCGTCAAGAGGAGATCGATATGGCGGTCATTAGTCAGATGGACCTTAAAGTGGTTGACCGGGACTTGGTTTTGCCATTAAGGATGCAAGGTGATGAATTGATTGTTGCCCTTGCTGACCCCACCGCGACGGCAGATATGTTGCTTATCTCAAATAAATATGGTTGCAAGGTCAAGCCACTTCTAGTGTCTGATCTTGATATTGTGTGGCTTGGGCACAAACTTCTGGGTGAGAAATATGTAAAGGCAGCAGTATTTGATTTGCTGGAACGGGATCCTAAGAGCTCCGCATTCATCACTTTTAGCAGTATGCAGCTTGTCTTCATTTTTTCTGCTATTGCAATTACTACAGTTTCTTTATTTCTTAGCTTCATTAATACTACAATATTAATTAACATTTTAATGAGTAGCTTTTTTCTCATTGCAATTGTCTTTAAGCTTTTTTTAGCCCTCACCGGCTCAAAGCTTGAACTTTTTCAGGCTGTTAGCAAAAAAGAACTTGCTTCCATCCGGGATATCGATCTTCCGATATTTACTATTCAGTTGCCAGTTTACAAGGAAGATAAGCTGATAAGAAAGTTAATATGGAATTTACAATCCCTTGATTATCCAAGAGAAAGGCTCGATATCAAACTCCTGATTGAGGAGGATGATGATAAGACGCTTAACGCAGTAAGGGATTTGGACTTTCCAGCGATTTTCGAGGTAATCGTAGTTCCTTTCCATTTGCCAAAAACCAAGCCTAAAGCATGTAATTACGGTCTTCATTTCTCCAGAGGGGAATATCTCACCATTTATGACGCTGAGGATGTTCCCGACACTGACCAATTAAAGAAGGTGGTATCCTTATTCCGTAAACTTCCGTCCAATTACATATGCATCCAATGTGCATTGAACTATTTTAATAGGAATGAAAATCTCCTAACCAGGATGTTCACTTTGGAATACTCTTATTGGTTTGACTATATGTTGCCTGGACTCGGGACTTTGGATATTCCTATCCCTTTGGGCGGAACCAGCAATCATTTTAAACTTCGCAACCTGCTTGAACTTGGTGGCTGGGACCCCTTCAATGTTACCGAAGATGCTGACTTAGGTATCCGGGCATTTGCAAAGGGCTACAAGGTTGCATTGGTCAACTCCACTACTTATGAGGAGGCTAATAATGAGCCTTTCAATTGGATCAGACAACGATCCAGATGGATCAAGGGATATATGCAAACCTATTTGGTACATATGAGGAACCCTGCCCAGCTCATTAGGAAAATAGGATGGAAAGGTTTTCTTGGCTTTAATTTTTTTATTGGTGCAACACCAGTAACTTTCCTGCTTTATCCGCTTTTGCTGACACTATTTGTTTTTTATCTGGTTTTTGATCTTAAGAATATCAGAACGATATTCCCTGGTTGGGTACTTTATATATCAATGTTCAATTTAGCGATAGGTAATATGCTAATGATTTATCTTAACATGATCGCTGTTTTTAAAAGACGTTATTATGAGCTAATTCTATTCTCGATCGCAAATCCAATTTACTGGCTGTTGCACTCTATCGCCGCCTATAAAGGCTTATGGCAATTGATTACTAAACCATTTTATTGGGAAAAGACTGACCATGGTTTAAGTAAGGTATCTGATTCCCATCATTCAAAAAATAAAGTATAATGAGAAAGATATCAACCGATCACCTTTTTGGTCTATCGGTGCTAATTTTTATTTATTACCTTCTTATTGCCCAGAAACTGTTCTTTACGGGAGTATATAGTAATGAAGGACTTTTTTTTTGCGGAAAAGGGCGCGCTGTTAGTTGAGGGAAATCTTGATGGCGTAAAGCTAGTGGGGCTTACATTTCCGCAGCTGCCATTTATGGTAACCTTTCTTTTTTCAATTTTCAATGCCACCTTTGCACCATTTATCACCTCTGCAGTCGGAACGGCAGCATTGTTCTTTATCATTGTAAATTCAACAAGAGGCCATCAATACGGATCTTGGCTTCTTCTGGGAGTCTTGCTGACTTTTGTTCTCCACCCTGCATTTATATTCATTGCCGTATCAGGAAAAAGTGCTTATCTCGGACTCATATTTTTTTATCTTTTTATTTCAAGTCTGTTCAAATATTTTCACAGTAATACCTCCTATCACATTTCAGTAGCCAGCATCCATTTTTCACTGCTTATTTTTTGCTGGTTTAAATTCGTCTGGCTCACGCTTTTCCTACTTCCGGTAATTTTTTTTGCAGCACTTCAGTCCATGCAAATTGTCCAAAGTGAGCCCATAGAAAAAATTGCGTTTGCATTCAATAAGATTTCAGTCAGGCGAAAGCTAGTCAATAAAACGCTTGCAGTCTATTTGATTGTATTCCTTTTACCTATTGTAGCCATATTCATCTTTAGATTGCTTAATTTATCCTACACCGGAGATGCGAACCATTTTCTTGACAGCCCTTATGCAAATTACTCGGCCGTTATCAACCAAACCGAAAATTTCAACAGCTACAATGAGCTTAGGTTCAATAGCGTTTTTCCTGAGGTAAACTTTCTTATCACAATTCGTATCATGATCTTCGCTCCCTTACTGCTGATTTGTGTTGGGATGCTCAAAAATATGAACAGAAATGTAATGGTTATTCTTGCGTTATTTTTTTTTATTGGAGTTTCTGAAAATGAAGTATCCTGGCGTGTATATTCCCGTTCAGTTCTATGCTGCCTTCATCTGCGTTTGCTGGGCCCTTATAATAAATTCACGGAACATACGCGTTTTTCGCTTTACCAAACAGTTTTATTTTGCATTAATCTTATTGCAAATTATTACCGGATACCTGCTAATTAGCGCCAGTTTTGTTCCAGAAGAACGTAAGTATTTAAATGCTTTAACTAGTATACTTTTAACCCAGAAGATTGAGGTAGATGAGGACAAAGCGATTTCAGAGGCTATTGCAAAGTTGGAAATCAATAAGGGCATTCTCTCTGATGATGCCACCTCCTATCGAATCATAGCACTAACTGGCTCTAGCCGCTGTTTTTTAACACCCGGAGAAGGAAAGTTTCTCGCTGCTTTAGGCCAGCCTCAGCACAATGTGTCCTATGTTCTGATTAGTAAAACTCAAAATCCTTTTAATGGATTTGGGCTTTTAAATCAGAATACTCTTCTTTCCTGGCGAAGCCAGGGTATCAGGTTTAGGCAAGTGATTGAGAATAGAAATTGGGAACTGTATTCGGTAGAGAATTAGCTTTAATTTTGTTGATCATTCGGAACTTCAAAATTTCTTAATTCCTGGTCAAAACTAATCTAGTTAATATCAATAACGTGGCTTGATTTTTATTGTTGGAAAATATTCAAAATTGTGACGATTGATGCTTATGCACTTTCAAATGCTTTGTTAACTTTGCAAACGTTTGCGAAGCCTGCGAGGGGTCATTTTGATGCCTATATTTCATTGCAATAATATATTTATGGTTAAATTCATCCTTCCAGAAGAAGTGCTTCCGCTTAGGAGTATGGTATTGAGAAACGGAAAACCTTTTCAGGATTGCGTTTTTGATGGAGACAAGGCATACGATACTTTTCACCTGGGGTATATTTCAGATGGGCAGATTAGATCAATTGCGAGTCTTATGCGAAATGATTTTTTTCCGGGTGAGGGTGAAGGTTATCAGTTGCGTGGTATGGCCACTCATCCCGACTATGGTGGTAGGGGCTATGGTGCTGCGCTGATCAATTTTGCAGTAGAATACCTTAAGGAATACAATACAGATTATTTATGGTGTAATGCCCGTTCAACTGCCGCAACATTTTACAAGAAATTGGGTTTTATTAATGAGTCGCCCGAGTTTGACATTCCGGGTATTGGATTCCATTACGAAATGAGACTAAAACTAAAATAATATATAAACATGAAAACAATAGATCAGTTAGACTTTAAAGATAAAAAAGCGCTTATCAGAGTAGATTTTAATGTTCCTTTAGATGATGATTTCAAAATCACAGACGATAAAAGAATGCGTGCTGCATTGCCAACGATCACAAAAATACTAAACGATGGTGGCTCAGTAGTCTTAATGTCTCACCTGGGTAGACCAAAAGACGGGCCTACAGATAAATATTCTTTAAAGCATATTTTAGGTGATCTTTCGCGTATGCTGGATCTGGAAGTGAAGTTTGCAGATGACTGTATTGGAGAAAGTGCTGTTGAAAAGGCAAAAAATTTATTTCCCGGAGAAGTGCTCTTATTAGAAAACCTTCGTTTTTATAAAGAAGAAGAAAAAGGCGATGTTGCTTTTGCAGAAAAATTATCTAAACTGGGCAATGTATATGTGAATGATGCTTTTGGTACCGCTCACCGGGCGCATGCTTCAACATCGATCATTGCACAATTCTTTCCTGATGCAAAATATTTTGGATATCTGATGGCATCAGAAGTTGAAAATGCAGAGAAAATTCTTAACCATGCAGAACGCCCTTTTACAGCTATTATGGGTGGTGCAAAGGTTTCTGACAAGATTTTATTAATCGAAAAGCTATTGGAGAAAGTTGATAATATCATCATTGGTGGCGGTATGGCTTATACCTTCGCCAAAGCGCAGGGGGGAGAAATTGGTACTTCACTTTTAGAAGCCGACAAGCAAGAACTTTCTTTGGAATTAATCGAAAAAGCTAAAGCAAAAGGTGTGAAGCTAATTTTGCCGGTTGATACCGTCATCGCAGACAAATTTGCCAATGATGCTGATAAAAAATCGGTAGATTCTGGTCAGATTCCAGCAGACTGGATGGGACTGGATATCGGTCCCAAATCAGTTGCTTTGTTCCAGGATGTGATTAAAAATTCTAAAACCCTGTTGTGGAATGGTCCAATGGGTGTTTTCGAGATGGAGAATTTTCAGGTGGGAACAAAAGCAGTGGCTGATGCGGTAGTTGCAGCAACAAAAGACAATGGTGCTTTTTCATTGATCGGAGGTGGTGATTCCGCAGCGGCCATTGCTAAGTTTGGTTTAGAAGAGGAAGTAAGCTATGTTTCTACAGGTGGCGGTGCTTTACTCGAATACATGGAAGGCAAGGAATTGCCTGGCGTCAAAGCAATTAACGAATAACTATTTTTAAAATCCAAATGTCAAAGCTTCTCTGATGGAAAATCAGAGGAGCTTTTTTTTTAACAAAGCTTATTGATATATATCAACAAGTCTTTCAAAGGCGGGCGCTTTTGTCTTATTTATCATACGTATATAGTTGGAGTATTGGATTTTAGTCCTTATATTTGGCAGTCCTTATTATGAAGTTAAAGTTTTGAAAGTGTATGCTTTAACTTCTAAAATTCAGATCTTAAACTAAATTGCTATGTGCCCTCTACTTCCCGATTTCATTATTAAAGATTCTTTAATTATTCCTATGATTTCATAACCCGGCATATCTAATCCCCCTATTGTTAAAGTCCCTTCTTGTATAACCTTCGAAATCCAATTATGGATATGAAAAAACTTTTACCTTTTTTTCGCCTTCTTGTCCTACTATTATTCAATGTAAACAGCTTTGCTCAAAATAGCGTCAGCGGCCTAATCACTGATTATAACGGCTTTTGGCGATCCTCATCTGCAGCTCCAAATGCAATAAAACCAGATAATAGACATCATCTCCTGGCTTTTACCTGGAATGGAACGACTTATTCAACTGGAGTAAACGACGCTATTCTGGCTGCAAATGGTGTAAGCTTCTCAGCCCAAAGTTTTCAGGCATTTCCAGTAAGAGATGTTACATTTTTGCCTAATGGAACAAGTGCGAATCTAGTGGCATTAGGTAAAGCAGAGGCCGGAAATAATAATTATCCATATGCGGTACCGGTAACCGCATCCTCTATTTTAACAAGAGGGGTTAGAGGTTTGGATATAGGGTCTGCTTTTACAAATATTCCTTCAAACTTACCATTAACCTTTGATTTTGGAGCGATTACAAGTGCTGGTCAGTTAGGAGATGGGATTCCGGATATCATCATAACTCAGATTGCAGCGGCAGGTGGTAGTCAGGACGAGGTATGGTTTGAAGATGGTAACGGTAATCAGATTGGAACTAAAATTTTCATTAATATGAGTTCAGTTACCGAAATTGGTAAATGGGACCCGTTTTTCTTCGGAATAGATAACGGATCCAGACAAGCTACATATAACGGAGAAAGGCCAATTAGAATTTGGGCTGCAGATGCAAGTCAGTTTGGTATAACAACTTCAAATTATACCCAACCTTTAATTTTAAAATATAAACTTGCTGGTTCCAGTGATCCGGCTTTTTTAGCATTTAATAATAAATTTATTTCAATCGTAAATGCGAATGATGATGTAGCCTCTACAAATGAAAACACACCAATTAATATCAATGTGATTGCCAATGATGAGCCAATCCCATCCGCAAATGCAAGTACCATCAATATTAATTCGTTAGCTATTACACAAATTCCCGCAAACGGTGCAGTTTCAGTTAATACTGTTAACGGAGTTCGTTTAGTTAGCTATACGCCAAATCCTGGTTTTACGGGTGTAGATACCTTTAAGTATCAAGTCTGCAATAGTAATGCAACGCCTCAATGCGATGATGCAACTGTTACAGTCAATGTGGGTTCAGCAGATATTCAGGTTACTAAATCAGCAAATACGCTTGCCCCTTTAATTGGAGGAAATGTTGTTTTCACTTTAACGGCAAAAAATAATGGTCCAAATACGGCAAATAATGTTTCGGTTAGAGATGTTTTACCTGCCGGATATACTTTCGTCTCAACCACTCCAGCTACAGGTGGTTTTGATGCTGCTACGAGTAACTGGACTGTAGGCTCGATGGCAAACGGGGCAACAGCTAGCATCACGATCACAGCGAGAGTAAATGCCGCTGGACCTTATGCAAACACAGCCAACATTACCACTTCTACATTAGATCCAATCGAAAATAATAATAGCTCTACAGTTACTCCAGGACCGGTGTTATCTACAAATCTTGCAGTCAATAAAGCTGTTGATGTATCAAACCCTACTGTTGGAAGTAATGTTGTTTTTACCGTAACTGCGCAAAATATTGGTCCGAGTAATGCTACCGGAGTAACCGTAAATGATCTTTTGCCTAATGGATATACCTTCGTTTCGGCAGTGCCCGCTACTGGTACCACTTATAATGCTGGTTCAGGGGTTTGGAATATTGGTTCATTAACAAGTGGAGCTACAGCGATCACCTTAACTGTAACCGCAAAAGTTAATCCTACGGGAACTTATGTTAATACTGCTACAATTTCCGGCGCACAACCAGACCCAATACCGGGAAATAATACAGCAACAGCTACTCCAGTTCCGGTTGCTCAGGCAGACTTAGCCATCACTAAAACTGTTTCGCCTACTAATCCAGATGTAAATTCCAATGTGGTCTTCACCATTGGTTTAACCAATAACGGCCCAAGTGCGGCGACAGCAGTAGTCATTAATGATGTATTGCCTGCGGGTTATAGCTATGTTTCTTCATCAGCAAGCGCCGGAAGCTATAACAATGCAGATGGTAAATGGACTTTAGGAACTGTAAATAATGCCGCAACAGCAATACTCAGCATTACTGCTAAAGTTAACGCTACAGGCGCTTATAGGAACACAGCTACTGCAAGCACAGCAACAGCAGATCCAAACTCGGGCAATAATACCGCATCGGCAACACCAACTCCTGTTGCGATAACAGATCTAAAAATTACCAAAACCGCTGCCAAAGATATCATTAACAATGCGGCAACGGTTAATCCAGGTGATAACGAAACTTTTACGATAGTTGTGACCAATACCGGTCCTTCTGCTGCTACTAATGTTGTGGCTACCGATGTTATTCCTAATGGTTACACTTTTAGCAATAGCTCAGGAAGTATTGGCTCCTACAATCAAACTACCGGGAAATGGACAATTGGTAATCTAGCCAATGGTGCATCAGCTACACTCACCATTAACGCCATCATTAATGCCTCTGGAAATTACTCTAACCATGTTACGTTAACCGGAGCGGAGAAAGATTTAGATTTATCAAATAATGAAGCTTACGCACCTTTGGCCAATACAAATGCAGATGTAAGTATTGTTAAAACAGTGAACAATGTAACGCCAAATGTTGGCGCAAACGTTACTTTTACCTTAGTCGCCAATAATGCTGCAAATAGTACAAGTGATGCAACACAGGTAACTGTGACCGATATTTTGCCATCTGGATATACTTACGTCTCTTCATCTGCAACACTAGGGACGTATAATGTAGCAAACGGGGTTTGGTACATTGGTAATTTATTAAAAGGAAGTACGCAAACACTAACCTTAGTTGCTAAAGTTAACCCAACGGGCGATTATTTAAATACCACTCACGTAGTAGCTACCCAATCTGATCCTGTTCCGGCAAATAATTCCTCGCAGGCTTTGGTTATGCCAGTTGCTAACGCGGATTTAGCAGTTGTGAAAACGATTAACAGCGCCGAGTTAAATAATAACAGGGGGGTGTTTACCATTGTAGTAAGCAATAACGGTCCGAGTACAGCGACCAATGTTATTGTAAATGATGTTTTACCTACCGGATATACATTTACCTCATCGAGTGCAACAACAGGGAATTATGCAGCTGGCGTATGGACGGTAGGTAGTTTGGTAAGTGGTGCATCAGCTACACTTACTTTAAACTCAACTTTAAATTCGTCTGGCAATTATGTAAATACAGCGACGACAAGTAGCGCAACGAATGATGCAATTTCAGTTGATAATACATCAAGTGCACAACCTGCACCTTTAGCACCAACGGGTAATGCATCACAAACATTTTGTGAAATTGCAGATGCTAAAGTTTCCAACTTAGTTGCAAGCGGAAACAGTATCAAGTGGTATGCAGCCGCATCTGGCGGAACAGCTTTGGCTGGAACGGTTGCACTTGTGAACGGATCAAAATATTATGCCACGCAAACCATTGCTGGAGCTGAAAGTGTAAATAGGTTTGAGGTAACTGTAACCATAACGGCAACTCCTGCACCAACAACCACCGCTTCAACGCAAACTTTTTGCGAAATTACTGGTGCCACTACCAGCAGCCTTCAAATTACAGGTACAGCCACTAAGTGGTATACTGCCGCAACCGGCGGTACGCTGTTGGCTGCTACAACGCCTTTAGCAAACAATACGACGTATTATGCCTCGCAAACACTTAACGGTTGCGAGAGTAAATCCAGAAGGGCAGTAACGGTGGCAATTACGACCACTGCTCCGCCAACGGGTATTACCAGTCAGACGTTTTGCGAAATTTCATCACCTACAATAAATGAATTAGTGGCTACGGCTACCGGACTTGTAAAATGGTATGAGACTGCTAACAGTACAGTTGCACTTGCATCAACAAGGCCATTGGTAAATGGAGAAACTTACTACTCGACGCAGACGCTGAATGGATGTGAGAGTTTAAGCCGTTTTGCAGTTACGGTTCAAATCTCGGTGGTTCCGCCACCAACGGCCACAACTCCTCAGAGTTTTTGTGCAAGCGAAAGTGCTAAAATTTCTAATTTATCAGCTTCCGGAAGTAACGTTCAATGGTATAATTCCTCAACGGGTGGAAGTCCTTTAGCGATAACAACGCCATTAGTTAACGGAACAACGTACTATGCCAGTCAAACCGTAAATGGTTGTGAGAGTAAAACCAGAACGCCAGTTAATGTGACTATCAACGATAACCCAACGGCAGCTATCAGTGGTGGTGGAACGGTGTGCGCTGGTGCAGCTTTGCCAAATGTAAGCATTACGCTAACCGGAACTGCTCCCTGGAATATTATATATAACAATGGATCATCAAATATTAGCGTTACAGGGATCACGGCAAGTCCTTATGTAATTTCCAATGCTTCTGCGGGGACTTACACAGTGACTTCCGTAAGTAATGCTTCATGTGCTGGTACTTCAACTGGAAGTGCACAGGTAATTGTTAATCCACTACCAACGGTAACAGTGAGCGGCGGCGGTGCCTCATGCATTGGTTCACCAAAATCTAGTGTTAGTTTTGCATTTACCGGTACAGCACCTTTCACATTTACCTATACTGACGGAACAAATGCCCATACTGTTACCAATACATCCGTAAATCCTTATGTGTTAACAAATCCACCTGTAGGAAATTATAGTGTTAGCGCTTTAACCGATGCCACAGGTTGTACAGGAACTTTCTCAGGCTCAGCTCAGGTTAGTGAGAATGTCATTCCTACCGCAACAATTAGCGGCGGTGGAGTGGTATGTTATGGCGTAACTCCGCCCGATGTAGTAGTCACTTTAACAGGAACGGCGCCATTCTCATTTAATTATACCGTGGGTAGTGTGACCAATGCGGTTACAAATTATAATTCCAATACCTTTAATATTGTCAATCCGGCAGAAGGAACTTATTCTATCACCCAACTTCATGATGCGAATTGTACGGGTGCTCCGGCGTCTACAACAGTGAGTGTTGTTGTCATTAATGTACCAGATGTCGTAATCACTCATCCAAATTGTGTGAATAACAATTCTGGCAGTATCCAGGTCACTTCTCCATTGGATCCTAGCATTGAATATTCAATTGACAACGGTACAAGCTGGCAATCAAATCCGTTTTTTGGAAATCTAGCCGCTGGAAGTTTTACTGTGCTGGCTAGAAAAGGAACTTGTTTGAGTAATCCAAGAGCTGCTGTTTTAGATCCGGCAGTAAATGATCCGATAATTTCGATCGTGCAGCCAGACTGTTTAAACTCAACAGGAACAATTACTGTTACCGCCCATCCAAATCAAGAATATTCATTAAATGGCGCGGCCTGGGTAACAACAAATGTGTTTTCAGGATTAAGTAATGGAACCTATACCGTAAAAGTCAGAAATACAACAACCCTTTGTGAAAGCAATATAGCCAATGCAAATATCAACCCACAACCTGCAACACCTAATGCTCCGGTTTCTGCTTCGCCATTAAATTATTGTGTGGACGAAACAGCACGTGTCTTATCAGCTACTGCTGATGGAACAAATACTTTATTATGGTATAACACAGCAACCGGTGGGGTAGGTAGCACAGCTGCACCAACACCGGTAACCAATGTCGCCGGGTTGCAGGAGTTTTACGTAAGTCAGCGGACTAGTGCTGGCTGCGAAAGTATTAGAACTAAAATAGAAGTCAATATAAATGCTTTGCCTGCAGCGCCCATTACTGATGGTGATAAAGAAACTTGCGAAGCTGTAATAATGCCAACTTTAACTGCTACAGCCCCGGCAGTACCAGGCTTCAATATCGTTTGGTACAATGCCGCATCTGGCGGAAATATTGTTGCCAATCCCACTTTGAATACTGTGGGTACAGTTACCTATTATGCTGCTGCACAAAATGCTACAACAGGTTGTTTAAGTGCTACCAGAACCGCCGTTGTTTTAACCATTAATCCAACATCTACAGCTCCGGTAAGCGCCGGTGATCAGGTCGTTTGCGCTACAGTTCCACTACAAACATTAACAGCTACGGCAAATACTGCAGCTGGCAATACTGTTGTTTGGTACGATGCGCCAACAGGCGGAAATATTACTACGCCTACTCATCATGCAATCGGAACCGTTACTTATTATGCTGCATCAAAAAATAATGGCACCAATTGTGAGAGCTTAACGAGAACGGCTGTTAGTTTAACCATTAACGAAACACCGGCATTACCAGTTGGTCTTGACCAAACCGAATGTGCTAAAACTCCTTTACAAACTTTAACGGCAACGGCGAGTGTTCAAAGCGGCCAGTCTGTAGTATGGTATACCGCTGCAAACGCAGGAAATGTAGTTACTGATCCAAGCTTATCAACTAGTGGAACAATTACTTATTATGCAGCAGCCAAAGATAATGCAACGGGTTGCGAAAGTTTAACCAGAACCCCTGTTGTACTAACTTTGCGTTTGCCATTAACGGCGGGGACCATTTCGGGTAACCAAGAAATATGTCGGGTGGGTTCAGGAACTGTACAACCCGCAACCCTTACTTTTTCTGCTGCACCAGCTGGAGGAGCAACAACCTATACCTATGTTTGGCAAAGTTCCTTAGATAACTTCGCTACAGTTTTAGGAAATAATTTAGCTTCAACAGCTAATTATACACCAAACCCTATAAATACTACTACCTATTACAGGGTATTAATTACTTCTGGCGACTGTGGCACCGTGACCAGTAATACGGTGGCAATTTCCGTTAAGGATGCACCAACATTAACATTGGCAGCTAATGCAAGCCAAAGTTTATGCAGCACAACCTCCATCACAAATATTCTGTACACATGGGGTGGAAGCGCAACTGGAGCAGAGGCCAGCAATCTTCCTAATGGACTAACCGCAACAGAGGATCTGGTTGCTAAAACGTTAACGATATCTGGCACCCCGAATTCATCAGGTACTTACACTGTAATTACAACTGGTGCAATTGCGCCTTGTACAAGTCAGGCAACAATTACCGGAACCATTACCGTAAATCCATTGCCAGCCGCACCAACAAACACAACAGCAAATGCAGTTCAATGTGCGACATTGCCAACTCAAACCATTACGGCTACTGCAAGCGCTCCAGGTGGTTCAACGGTAGTTTGGTACGATGCATCTTCTGGTGGAAATATAATTACACCAAGTTTAAGTACAATAGGCAGTGTAACTTTTTATGCCGCATCGAAAAATAATACTACGGGTTGCGAGAGTGCTTCTCGTACGCCGGTTACTTTAACCATTAATGAGTTGCCTTCTGTTCCATCAAGCGGAGGAAATCAAACTCAATGTGCTGATGCTAACTTGCAAACTCTAACGGCTACTGCCGTGGCTCCGGCAGGAACAACAACTGTGTGGTATAATGCCCCATCTGGCGGAAGTGTAGTCGTTAACCCAATCCTTAATGCAGTAGGGTCAGTAACTTATTATGCAGCTTCCCAGGATAATTTTACAGGATGTTTGAGTACATTCAGAACACCGGTAAGTTTAACTATAAATTCTAGAAGTACTGCAAGTGATCTAACAGTCAGTTCTAAGTCCATTTGTGCCGGACAAACAACCACATTGAATGCGACTACATCATTGGTAAGTCCAACTTTTAGATGGTATGCTACGGCGGATTTAAGTATCGCACCAATACATATCGGTGATAATTTTACTACGCCGGTTTTAACCTCAACCACAATTTATTATGTTACGGTACAAGGTGAGGGTGTTTGTGAGAATTTGCCAAACACGGCATTGGCAGTCACAGTTACCATTAATCCGTTACCCACTGCAGCTATAACCGGAACAACTTCGG
>NZ_AJLG01000056.1 GCF_000258495.1 Pedobacter agri PB92 | reverse complement strand
ACGTACACACTAATACATATTGAAATCCACTTCGAAAGAAATTCTCTTTCCCCAATGGCATAGCCAGCATCATCGGCCCGCACATCACCGCACAATGAAGGCTTCCGAAAAGCCCCATCAAAAATGCCAATGGAAAAAAGTCAATCATAAGGTAATGTTATTTTTAAATAGATAATCTTTTCCTAAGGAGTGCCATTTAAGGTTTATAAACCACATTCCTTTGGGCATTTTCGTTTTATCAACCAGAATAAGATTTGCCGTGCCTGAAGTCCGTCCGTTTATCTTAACATCATCGTTGCTATTGGCAGGCCGCATTAAAATAAGGTCGTATTTTGCACTATCTTTTACCTGAATGATAATCTGAGTTTTCGTTATGGTAATTTTAGGGCTCGCATTATCCTCTATAACATTCACTTTGGCAAGGTATTCTGCATTATAATTGATCCCCTTTTCATAATAATTTTCTTCGATCAAAGCATCCCTGCCGTGAACATGGAACATATAAATAACCATCCCCACAATAAACATCATGAATGTAAGCATGCCCAACACTATTTTTGTTCCCCAGTTCATATCTCTTTCGTTATTTTCAATTCTCCACTTCTTCGTTTGTACAATTTTTCAACTATTCCTTGCTTCAATTCTGGGTCCCTTGCGGCTGTGCAAAGAAACTTGTAGTTGCTGTGCTCAACACTTTGCCATTGGCAACGATTTCGAAAACAACATCTGTTTTATATTTTTTGATAGCAGTATTTCTCCTGATCAGAAAAAAAGTAAGATGTGCCGAACCTTCTTTTGGCAAAACCTCGGCCTTTTGGATGAAATTAATTTCATCTCCCGTTTCCTTTGATCTGAAAGTAAATCTTAAATCCTTATTGGTTTTGTTGATCAGCTCTGCATTGTAAAGGTTGCTAATTTTATCTGCTCCCCTGCTCTGGTATAAAGTACCACTTGCCCTTAATACCGTAGTCTGGATATCTTCTCTTTTATAGATCAATGAAGAAAAAACCATCAATACTGCAAATAGTACCGCAGCGTAACCGTAAGATTTTAAACCAACTTTATAGGGTTTACGTTCGTTGATAAAATCCTGATTGAAGAAACCGATCAGACTTTTAGGCCTGTTTATTTTAAGCATTACCTCGTTGCATGAATCGATACAGGCAGTGCAGTTTACACATTCAAGCTGTGTACCTTCGCGAATATCGATACCCGTGGGGCAAACCTGTACGCAGAGTCCACAATCGATACAGTCGCCGGCTGTTAACGCATTAGCATTTCTTTGAAGATGCCCCCGTGGTTCGCCCCTTGTGAAATCATAGGCTACCACCAAACTTTGATTATCTAACAGAACGCCCTGTAACCTACCATACGGACAAATTACCGTACATACCACTTCGCGTACATAGGCAAATATCCCGTAGAAGATTAAGGTAAAAAGCCAGATGGATATAAAGCCTGAAATATGACCTGAGATGGGCTCCGTGATAATTTTAAAGAGTACATCCGAGCTGACCATGTAAGCCAGAAAGGTATTCGCAATGGCAAAAGAAATCACAAGGAAAATAAAATGTTTACTTGTTTTTTTGACTATTTTTTCAGCATTCCAAGCGCCATCGTCTAGTTTTTTCTGTTTGTTCGCATCGCCTTCAATCCAGTATTCGATCCTACGGAAAACCATTTCCATAAAAATTGTCTGAGGGCAGGCCCATCCGCACCATAGTCTGCCAAGAACTACTGTAAAGCCCACAATAAACATAATAAAAATGAGCATGGCAAAGGCAAAAAGGTAAAAATCCTGTGGGGTAAATATAAATCCGAAGAAAACAAATTTCCGCGCTATAAAATTGAGGAGTACCAGCTGCTCGCCGTTAAGCTTTAAAAATGGACAAGAAAACAAAAACAACAGCAGCGCGTAGCTTACCCATTTCCGGTAGGTATATAACCTGCCCGATGGTTTTTTGGGATAGATAAAATTTCTACCCCTACCATTATTTTCTTTTTTATTTGCTGACATCGGCTTTGTTCACACTGTCTTTCGGCGCTTTCATTTCATTGTCCTTTAAATCCTTTGCCTCATATTTTTCACCTTGAGGTGCTTTGCCGCCTGCTGGGTTTGTTCCTTTTAAGGAGAGAATAAAATTGGCAACGGCACTAATCTGTTTCGGGTTCAGATTTTTCTCCCAACTAATCATTCCCTTCTCAGGTATTCCATATTTTATAGTTTTGAATATATTGTTTACACCGCCACCATGCAACCAATACTCGTCGGTTAAATTTGGACCAATAATCCCCTGCCCTTTATCGCCATGGCAAACCACACAGTTTGTGTTATAAACAGTTTTACCATCCGCCAGCACCGTTGGCGTATTATCAAACTTTACCGAATTTTCATCAATGGTATTGGCCGATTTTTCAAGATAGGCTGCTTTCTCTATCTGCGCTTTCGCCATTTCATTTTCGTACTCTTTATCCTGCAATTCTCCATATCCACCAATGTGGTAGTAAAAAAGATACGCCACCGCGAAAATCATGGTGCCGAAAAACAGGAAGTTAAACCAGGCTGGCACAGGATTGTTCAGTTCTTTAATGCCATCATAGGCATGATCGATTACCAGATCTTTTTCCTCTTCAATTGGCCTTAGGCTTAAAAGTCTTGTCCAGATTGATGGTTTATCATTCTGCCGTTTTAACCAGGTGGCATAGTCCATAACAGGCTCTTTTACAGGCTTGGTGTATGGCATAGGATTTGACTGTTCATTATCTAGTACCTTTAATGCATTTAACAGGGTTAGGGAGACAAAAAAGCAGCACAACCGCAAAAGCCAAGAGAATGATGATCAACATTTCCGACTGTTTTAGCCCAAGCCCTGCCTGAGCAGGTGTTTCGGTTTCTGCGGCATTCGCAGCGAAGGCGGTAATACAGATAAACAGTGACAAGAGCAATAGTTTAATCTTCTTCATATGCAATAGGTTGATTGTCTTGAATGGGAAGCTGGCTCATTACTTCAATATGCTTTTTGCTGAGTTTGAGCAGGTAAATGCCCACGATCACGAAAAACACCATGAACAGGAGCAGAGAGGTGATGAGGTATATTTCGCCACCGGCTAAATTTTTGATCTGGTTGAACATCTTTTATTGATTTGAAGGAATGGTTTCTTTGTTTGCTTTTATATCAGTACCCAAACGTTGCAAATAAGCAATAATGGCTACTATCTCCCTGTCGCTTTTAACCTTAATGTTATTCTCCTTTAGGTCGAGCGCAATCTTTTCGGCCTGAACTTTTAAATCATCGTTAGCACGTCTATCATAACCATCAGAATAAGGAACGCCCAATGTCTGCATTGCCCTGATCTTACTTGCTGTTGTGGTAATATCCAGTTTTTGTTCAGTGAGCCAGGCATAAGGCGGCATAATGCTTCCTGGTGACATTGAAACGGGATCGACCAGGTGATTGTAATGCCATGCATCAGAATACTTCCCGCCTATACGATGAAGATCAGGTCCTGTTCGTTTACTCCCCCATAAAAAAGGGTGATCGTAAACAAACTCTCCTGCTTTACTATATTCTCCATAACGCTCCGTTTCTGAACGGAAAGGCCGCACCGTTTGCGAGTGGCAGTTTACGCAACCCTCTCTGATATACAGATCTCTCCCCTGAAGTTCGAGCGCCGAATAAGGTTTTACGCTTGTAATGGTAGGCACATTAGATTGAATGGTGAATGTTGGCATCATTTCAACCATGCCCCCGATTAGGATGATGATGAGTGATAATACCATAAATTTCATTGGCTTACGTTCCAGAACCCTGTGCCAGGCCTTGTCCGATGAAGAAGTTTCGATAATCACTTTACTTAAGGGCATGGCCTCAGCCGGTTCGTTGGCAACCAGTTTAGCGCCCAACATGGTTTTGGCCAGGTTATAAGTCATGGCAATAACCCCTATTAAGTAAAGTGCACCGCCAATCGAGCGCAGAACGTGCATCGGGATGATCTGCAATGTGGTGGTCAAGAAATTCGGATATTTCAATAAACCTTCGGACGTAAATTCTTTCCACATCAGCCCCTGGGTAAATCCTGCCCAATACATTGGGATGGCATAGAAGAGTATACCCAACGTACCAATCCAGAAATGAAAACCAGCCAGTTTTTTAGAATATAATTCCGTTTTGTAGATGCGCGGAAGTAACCAGTACAGGACACCGAATGTCAAAAAACCGTTCCAGCCCAAAGCGCCAACGTGCACGTGGGCAACAATCCAGTCAGTAAAATGTGCTACACCATTAATCTGTTTCAAAGATAACAATGGTCCTTCGAAAGTGGCCATACCATAAGCAGTAAGGGCAACCACCATAAATTTAAGGGTAACATCTTCCCTTACCTTGTTCCATGCACTACGTAAGGTTAACAGACCATTGATCATACCCCCCCAGCTTGGTGCGATAAGCATGATCGAAAATGCCACCCCCAGTGATTGTGCCCAACCGGGCAATGAGGTATATAATAAATGGTGCGGACCTGCCCAGATGTAAATAAAAATAAGCGACCAAAAATGCAGAATACTTAATTTATAGGAGTAAACAGGTCTTCCAGCCATCTTAGGTAAGAAATAATACATCATGCCCAGATAAGGTGTCGTTAAAAAAAATGCCACCGCATTATGCCCATACCACCATTGCACCAATGCATCCTGTACCCCGGCATACACGTAATAACTTTTCATAAAAGAAATAGGCAGTTCAAAAGAGTTTACGATGTGCAATACGGCTATGGTAACAAAAGTGGCAATGTAAAACCATATGGCCACATACAAATGGCGTTCTCTCCTTTGGAAAATGGTGCCGAACATGTTCACGCCGAAAACCGCCCATATGATGGTGATGGCGATATCAATCGGCCATTCGAGCTCTGCATACTCATGTGAGGTAGTAAATCCCAAGGGAAGTGTGATTACTGCCGATAAAATAATCAGCTGCCAGCCCCAAAAGTGGATCTTGCTTAGCATGTTGCTAAACATCCTTGCTTTTAACAGGCGCTGCAGAGAGTAATAAACCCCCATAAAAATGGCATTGCCTACAAAGGCAAAAATTACGGCGTTGGTGTGCAGCGGCCTGATGCGGCCAAATGTGGTATACTGACTGCCCATGTTCATTGCGGGCTTGAAGAGCTGCATGGCTGCCAGCAAACCCACTGTCATGCCTATAATTCCCCATACCAGGGTGGCAATACCAAAGTTCCGAACAATCTTGTTATCGTAAGTAAATTTTTCTAACTGCATAATAGAAGCTGAATTTTTGTATGTTTTGAACCTCAAAGGTATTCGCCCATGGACAGAGAAAGGATGATAATGCTTAGCTGGAAAAGTGATCTTCTTCACTTTTTTCATCAACTGCTTCATCATCGAAAAGCATGCGGATACCCGGCGTATGTAGATCATCATTCTGCCCCGTTTTATAGGCCCAGAAAAACGCAGCCAGGAAAATCAATGCCATCAACACGCTGCAGCCAACCAAAAAGTAAAGGATGTTCATCTCAGTTTATTTTTACGGGCAAACCACCGGGTTGCCAAAGTGGTAAAGGAGATAATGGTTATGGTACTAATTGGCATCAGTACCGCGGCTACCAAAGGATAAAGCGTACCCTGCACGGCAAAATAAATACCAATGGAATTATACGCGATGGCTATTGCAAAGCTTATTTTAATAATCTTCAGCCCATCTTTACTTAGCTGAATAAAATCGGGCAAAAAATTTAAGGCACTACCTTTCAGTATGGCATCACAGCCAGGTGTAAAGTTATTAGTGTTATCGGTTACTGCGATTCCAAAATTACTTTGTTTTAAAGCTCCGGCATCATTTAGCCCATCACCCAGCATCATGACCCTATTCCCACCCTGTTGAAGCTTTAAAACTGCGTCGAGCTTTTGAAGAGGGCTTTGGCGAAACCTGATTGTTGCTTTTTTGCCGAATATAGCATCCAGCATCAAAAAGTCTTGACCAGAATCGCCTGATAAAACCAGCAGTTTCGATTTAGAAAGCTTTGAGATCAACTGCGCCAATCCCGGACGCCACTGCTGATTAATATCAAAAACCCCTTTATAAATATGGTCGATCACAATATGCACGCCGCTTCCCCGAGCAGACTTTACTGTTATGGGTAGCATAGAAAGATGTCCCGCGTAAATACTGTGGCCATTAGTTTTAGCTGTCAAACCTTTTCCTACCACCTCTTTATAATCGCTGAGTGAATAAAAACGATCAACATTTAGCGCTTTTAGGATATGCCTGCTAAGAGGATGTAAGGAATTTCGCAACAGGGAACCAATAATGATCTTCTCCTCCCCGGACATCGTTCCGCTAAAACCGATCTCTGCATCTTCATTGCTGGTTAGGGTACCTGTTTTATCGAAAATAATGGTATCACATTTGGCAAGTTCTTCAACAGCATCTGTATTTTTTACATAAAATCCTTTCTTATCAAAAACTGATAAAATCGCAGAAAGTGTAAATGGCGTACTTAATGCCAACACGCAGGGACAGGCAACGATAATTACGGCAGTAAACGCCGACCATGCTTTGTGGCTATCGCTCTGAAACCACCAGTACCCGGTAGCGGCGAACGCAATCAGGAAAACCCCCAGACTAAAGTATTTGGCTACAGTATCATTAAAGTTTTTTTTCTCGCGATTGTTTTTATAATTATCGTCGTTCCACAGTCCTGTTAAATAACTCTGCGAGACAGGCTTGACCACTTCAAGTTCTATGGCCTCGCCGATTTGTCTGCCTCCAGCATAAATAATTTCACCCAGAACTTTATGCACAGGGTCGGATTCGCCGGTAACAAAACCCATATCCATCCAGGCCTCGCCTTTCATCAGAATTGCATCTGCAGGAACCAGCTCGCCATTTCGGATCCACAGCCGGTCGCCGACCATGATGTCATCAATAGATACAGGTTTTCTTTACCATTTTGCAGGGTCGTTACTGCAACTGGAAAATACGACCGGTAATCGCGATCAAAAGATATGTGGTGGTAGGTCCGTTGTTTAAGCCATTTGCCCATTAAAAGCAGAAACACCAATCCTGTCAGCGTATCGGCAAAACCTGGGCCTGTACGGAAAATAATTTCGAATGCGGTACGCAGGAAAAGCACCCCAATAATCAATGCTAACGGGGTATCGAGGTTGATATGCCTGTGTTTGAGGCTTGTTATGGCTGAGGTAAAGTAATCGCGGCCACAATAAAAAGCAGCTGGAATAGAAAAGGTAAGGTTTAGCCAGCCAAATAGCGATTGAAAATGTTTCTCGAACCCTGAAAGACCAAAATATTCCGGAAAACTAAAAAGCATCACGTTTCCCATTAAAAATCCGGCAACGGCTATTTTTAACACCAAAGTTTTGTCTAGCGAACCATTATGTTGCTTTACGACATCCTGCATACTAATCAAAGGCGCGTATCCGATCCGGTTTAAAGTCTCTACCAGCTGCCTTAATGAAATTTCTTCATGACTGAAACTTATGGTAACCTGTTTTTTAATAAAGTCGATCCTGGAGCTGAAAATACCGGAATTGATTTTATAGAGATGTTCCAGCAGCCAGATACATGAACTGCAGTGAATGGCTGGAATGTAAAAAGTAATGATGCTCGAGCTTTCATGTCTATAATCGAGCAGCTTATCGATAATTTTCGGTTCATCCAGATATCCCAAATGACTGTCGTTATTAAACTGCCTGCCCGGGCTGTCGTTGTACACGTAATAATTGCATAAATTATTCTCTGATAGGATCTTGAAAACGGCCATGCAGCCCGCGCAGCAAAAATATTTGTCTTCCAGCTGATATTGTACTAAGGGCAGACCTTCGCCACAATGATAGCAAAGGACCTGTGTTGCGGTTTTATTTTGATCTTCCATGTTAACTGTACTTAAATCGAATTACTGAACAATTGGGCTTTGGGCTGTTTAAGCCATAGTTTCTCATCGAAAGCCATGCACACATTTCGTAAAAAAGGTCTCCCCTTGGCTGTAACCCTGATTTCTTTTTCCGTCACACAAACCAGCTTATCGCGTAGTAAAGGCTGCAGCCTGGCATATATTTTCTCAGGAATACCCTCCTTATAGTTCGTGTTTTCCTTACACATCATGTTCAGTATGTGATTTCTCACGTCAAGATCTTCGCTGGTAAGGAAGTGGCCTTTTTCTGCAGCTAGTGCCCCTCCTTCAATTTTATGGAGATAGTCCTCTACCCTCTTTGGGTTTTGTGCAAATGCAATCCAGCTATCGCTAATAGCAGATACGCCAAGACCAATAAGTAAATGAGTATGCTGATTGGTATAGCCCATAAAATTCCTGTGCAGTTTTTGTTCAGTCATCGCCTGGTAAAGAGAATCGCTTTGTAATGCAAAATGATCCATACCTACATCTTTATATCCCGAAGAATCAAGCAGTTGTCTGCCCAATTGGTAGAGCGCAAATTTTTCATCGCCCTGGGGAAGATCTTTTTTGGTATAATGTCTTTGGCCGGGCTTTAGCCAGGGAACATGGGCGTAACTGTAAAATGCTATGCGGTCTGGCTTTATATCAATCACCGATCGAATGGTATCCGCTAAACCTGTAAGTGTCTGTCCAGGGAGACCATAGATCAGATCAAAATTAACAGACGCGTAACCGATCTCTCTTGCTTCAGCGGTAACTGCGGCGACCTGCCCGGGCGTCTGAAAGCGGTTGATCAGGAACTGCACTTTTGGATCAAAATCCTGGATACCCAGGCTTAGTCTTTTAAAACCAAGACGGTTTAGTGTTGTTAAATGTTCACTGGTAGTACTCGCTGGATGGGCCTCAAATGAAAATTCCGCATCCGAGGTCATCACTGAATTTTCAAGAATGCCATTGATCAGGATCGCCAGGTTCTCCGGGCTAAAAAAAGTAGGAGTTCCCCCACCAAGGTGCATCTCTTTGAGTTTAGGTTTTTCCGCTAAAGCCTTCACATACATTTCCCATTCAGAAAGGACCGCCCGGAGATACGGTCGCTCTACCGAATGATTTTTGGTGATCCGGGTATTGCAGCCGCAATAGGTGCACAAACTTTCGCAGAATGGGAGGTGGATATATAAACTGATTCCCTCTTCCTGATAGTTTCTATAGGTTTTAGCTACTGTAGTTAACCAGTCCCTTGTATTAAAACAATCATTGTCCCAATATGGAACGGTTGGATAACTGGTATACCTTGGCGCGGCAACATTATACTTCTTAAATAACTCCGAAGTATCCATTATTTTGAGATTTTAGCGATTCCACATCCACCCTGACAGCAGCATGACTTACCGACACACTTACCAGCAGACCATTGGTCGAGGTTTTTGATCACCTGCTCCATCCGTAGTTTGGCGTCTCCAACACCAGATAATAAGGGGACATTTGCTACTTTCATCCCGGCTGAACCAGCCGCTTTTAAATCAAGATGATCTGTTTGGGTAGATGAGGTTGCGATGTATTTTATCCCCAGATCTTTGAGCCCCATAATCATCGTTTCACTCAGATCATCGTTATTAAAAACCAATAATGCTTCTTTTCCGGCTGCAAATGAAAGCGTGTCGTCTGTTAAACTGTTCGCGATTATGGTAATGTCATGTTTTTTATAGTTGGCCAGCACCAACCATTCCTTTTCATCGGCTTGGATGTTATAAGCTATTGCTTTCATATACAGAGTTTTTGTATACAAAGCTATATTGGAAGGATTTGGTGGCCGGTGAGATTGCTTAGAGAAAAAAATGACTTTGATTACTTTTGACAACGCTTGGGGCTATTGAATTGTTATCCAATAACCAAAAGCCGTTGATCCAACCACCATTGGATGGCAGGTAAGCTTGACCATTAAACTTATTCAAAACCCAGGCGGCCATTAATCAGGGGAGGAATTTATTGCTTAATATTTCGGAGTTTTTCCAAGGAAAGAATGTTAATGGCATTGCCGGTTTTATCGATCAGTTTTTCATCTTTGAAATCAGCAAGCATTCTGCTTACCGTTTCGCTGGCCGTACCTACCAAGGCTGCTAGGTCATCACGTGAAATACGGATGGTACAACTGTCTGAGATACCATTACCAAATTTTCCGGCAACCTGTAACAACGCTTCAGCAACACGCTTTCTTACCGAATAGTAGGCTAGTTGAAGCATCTGTTTCCCTTTATCACGCACGTTTCCGGACAATAAACCGATAAAAATTTTTGACACTGTTTGATAGTTGACCAGATACTCCATAAAATCTGCCTTAGGGATCTGGATAATATCTGATGGAATTAAGGTTGCTGCATTCTCTGTGTACACTTCACCAATGCATAAACTTTCATATCCAAAAAAATCACCCTCACGATACAGGTTAGAGGAAAGTTCCCTACCGTCCTTAAAACGTTTGTAGGTTTTAACCTGACCTTTAATCACATAATAAAGATGTGTGGGATCATCCCCCTCTACATAAATGATCTGTTTTGCTGAAATCAGTCTTGATTTACCCCTTTTACGAAATTCCTCCATTACCGTTCCGCTATTTTCTAGACCTGAATCAAAGCTTGATGACTGCTTTTTTTTCTTAAATCTGCTTTCAATCGCCTTAAAGAGTTCGATATCATCAAATGGTTTGGTAAGGTAATCATCTGCTCCCATTTCCATGCCTTTGCGCATGTCTGCCCGTTCGGTTTTTGCAGTAATGAATATGAAAGGAATGTTTGCCGTTTTCTGGTTTTTATTCAACAGGTACAACACCCCATAACCATCCAGCTCTGGCATCATAATATCGCAGAGAATTACATCTGGCGTATGCTTCAATGCCATTTCTACCCCCAACTTACCATGTTTGGCTGTAAATGTTTCATATCCGGCCAGTTCGAGCACTTCAGCAGTACTTTCCCTGATATCATCATTATCTTCAATGATCAGAACTTTCTTATTCATGGAAATAAATCTTAATTTGTAAGCTGATATCCAAAAGGAAAAGTCAGCGTAAAAACGGTACCTAAATTTTGTTCGCTGCGGCAGGCTAAGGTCCCATTCATCAGGCCAACATATCTTTTTACAATGTTCAGTCCTAAACCGGTCCCGGGAATATCGCCCGTATTGTGCGCCCTGAAAAATGGTTCGAATAAATTATGCTGATCAAGTTCTGGAATGCCTATACCATTATCTTTCACCTCCAAAATAAGTTCATCATCCTTTAAAATCGAATTAAACTGGATCAAAGTATCCTCCCCGGAATATTTTATCGAATTGGAAATCAAATTGATCACGCAGTTTTTCAACAGGTTGGGGTCGAGATATACCTCGGCGGTTAACCCTTTGTGTTCATAAATAATATGCTGGTTCTCTTTGGTCATCATCTGCATTTCTTCTGCGATTTCCTCGGCAAAACTAATGATATTGAAGAACTGGGCCGATGCTTCTACTTTTCCGGCCTCGAGTTTTTCAAGCGAGAGGAAATCGTTTAGAATAGTGGTAAGGTTATTGATCGAATTTTTGATCTTCAAGGTGTGCTTCTCTACATTTGATGCATCCTGTTTGCTTGCATACTTATCGATCAAAGAAGCTGACAACTGAATTGAGCTTAGTGGCGTTCTAAACTCATGCGAAGCCATGGAAACGAACCTTGTTTTAAGCTGATTGAGTTCTTTTTCTTTTTGAAAAAGTGCCTGCATATTCTCTTTGGCTATCTCAAGTTCTGAGACAAGTTTCACCAGATCGTGCGTACGTTCCTTAATCTTAACCTCAAGTTTTTCGGTATAAGTTCTGATCTGTTCTTCATTGGCTTTTTCTTTACTTAAATCGTGGATAAAACCAGTGTAAATCTTACGGTCGCTAAATTTTATTTCGCTAACTCCCAGTCTAAAAGGAAAAACCGATCCGTCCCTGCGTTTTCCGCAAACCTCCCTGCCAATACCTATAATATGTTTCTGCCCGGTATGTTCATATCGGGATAAGTAACCGTCATGCCGGGTATGATCGGGCTCTGGCATTAAAACCGATACATTTTTCCCAACCAGTTCCTCTTTGATATAACCAAAAAGCTGGAGTGCAGCCGGGTTTAAATGTTCGATAAATCCCTTGTCATCAATGGTAATAATTCCATCAATGGCGTTTTCAATGATTGCATCCAGAAATTTCGATCTATCCATTAAACACATCAGTTTATCATTGTAAATATAGAAAAGTTATTGCCGATCTTTTCTATTCAACAATCATTCCGTCCAGTTTGTCTTTCGCCTTTGCCAGCTGCTCATATAATTCATCAACATCTCCTAGTGCCTGATCTGTAACTTTGGCAAAAAGCTTTTTGTAATAGACCATCCCCTCAGCAAGTTGAAATTTGAAAGCGTCTATCTGCTTTCTCTTTTTATTGCTAAAATATTGAAGCTGCCGTTTGATATCTTCCTGAAGATAATCAATATAAAGATTAAGCTCTTTAATAAAAACATGTGGTCTTTTCACTTGGGCTAGCAAATCGGTTTTTCCGTAAATATGGCCAACCATGTCCTCTAGCGAATATACATCAGAAAAATAAGCAAGATTTGGCCCTGGGCAAATGGAAACCGCGTTACTTTCTTTAGGTTTAGCCAAGTCATATTTGAGATAAGTAGAGGCACATAAGCCCTCACAAAGGCAAATTTTTTCAGTGACCAGATCGTATTGCCTTTGGTATTCATCGGCCGATAGTCCATCAGTTTTGAGACTTTTAATCTTTAAGTGTTGATATTCGCGGGATGCCGTACAGATGGGCTGCTCGGTAAATTCGGTATTGTTGCACAGATACTTCTTGGTGCATGGGCTACCCGGCCGGCCTTTGTTAATCCGCTCGGTTCGTTGGCGTTCTATTGTACTATGTTTAAAATTATTAAACCGGATACCCAGTGGAGAGGCTTCACTCAGATAAAAATCGCACTCACCCGAGCCGGCCAAATGTCCCAATGTCTCCGCATCAACATTGGTCACCTCGGGCACCAACAGGAAAGGGCTACCCCATCCAATGGCATCGAGGTTGTAGTATTCAAGTAGGAAATTATGTTCAGTTGCAGTACCGACGCCTCCCTGAACACTGATACGCTGTTTGGGCTGCTTTTGTATTTTGATTCCTTTATGTACCAAGGCCGTTTGGTACATTTTGAAAAGCTCGATTTGCATGTCGTTTTTGCTGAGTTTGAAATCTTCCAGAATCGGGCCGAGTAGATATCCTTCAGTTGCAAATGCATGACCGCCACAGTTCAGACCCGACTCTATCCTGAATTCTGACACCCAAAGCCCCTTTTTCGCCAGAAATTTAGCCTGGATCAGTGCCGATCGGAAATCGCTTACCTTTAAGATGATTTTCTTTTTCAGTTTGCCATTTTGATCAGGAAAAAAGTCTCCGAAATTTTCCATATAGCTGTATAATTTTGGGTTCATTCCAGCAGACAGCACCACTGAGGCATTCAGTTTGCTTTCTGCAAAGCCGCGTAGCGCACTCAATGCATCGGTATTGATATCGCCCGAATATTCGCCATTTAGATAATTCATTTTATCTACCTTGGCCATTATATTTACATCAATAGCCCCCATCCGCATGGTGTTTTTTAAAAGCGACTGGAAGGTCTGTTTGATTTCACCTTCAGGATATTCCAACATCAGTTTGTAACCATGTTTTAATTTCGAAGTATCGGGGAGAAGCTCAAAGTAGCGGCAGATATCGTTCCCAGCAGTAAAACCCTGTTGTTTTATGACTTTGAAATCCTCGGTTATGATATCCAGCAAAAAGTTGAGATAGGTGGTGATGCGTTTACTGCGGCTGCCTGATTCACCTTTTGGAATTGCCTCAAATTGAACCGACCTTTTTTTTGAATGATAAGCGCGCATGCGCTCAACCAGATCGTCATCAACAATAGACAGCACAGATGAAATACCGTATCTCGCAACTTTTAATGGGGTATCGATAGAATAGCCTAAGCCCAATACGGGGATGTGGAATGAATGTGGCATGGTGTTTCGTGATGTAAATTAGTCTTTCAAAATTTTGAAAGACTAAATAGTTCGAGCGCAAAGCTATATCAGCTGTACCGGAAAGATCATGATTCCTGTCAAAACGAAAAATGAGCGAGATCACTTTTTAACAATTCATTGTACGCCATCTAGGAAGTTTAAGTCTATTTATTTATCTAAAACTGCTTAAACAAACACTATCGTTGGTGTGAAGTCTACCGTTTAAAAGATGAAAGATAATTTATCACGACATAGTCGTAAATCTATAAAAGTATACTCAGTATCTTCCACACCAGAGATAGTTTGGGCTATAACAGCTATATTGTATTCTACCCGGAATAAATTCAGGCATTATTTTGTTATCAAACGAAGCTAATCCGGGCTCACAGAATGAACTAATTGCACTTTCAGAGAAATACTTAAACCTTGATTTATATTATGCCAATAAGTTTTTCACTGATAATCCTCAAAAACTCCAAAATATTGATCCATTAATATCGATTATCAGAAAACAGCCGGTTTTAATAGGCTAAAAATCTTCAGTAAAATTTTGTCTCAAAAACGAAAGTATTCATCCACTACTAGTTATCTAACTTTCAAATGTAAGTTTACCTGGCCGGACTACGGCAAAGAGGAAAAAATGTATCATAAAACGCACATTATAAAAACCTAAAACAGATGTAACACATTTATTACATTTCGAATATTTCGAATATTTCATATATTTCTTTTATTTGCATAAAAAATAATTATGAACACTATTGAACAACGTCGTAAACCCTCGAAATCGGAACAAAGAGTTGCACGTCAATCATATCCTGCAGTACTATCTATTCTATCACATATAAATGGAGAAGAAACTGAAATAGAGATCGAAGAAAGCAAAGAACGAATTAAAATCCCTTCTAGAGCACTTGAGTTTTTAAGCGATATTTTAAAAGCGATGAGTGAAGGTAAGCCAATTTCAATAGTTCCTATTGCAACTGAAGTTACCACTCAAAAAGCAGCCGAAATTTTAGGATGTTCTAGGCCCTACTTAATCAAGCTGTTGGAAGAAGGTCTAATTCAATTCGTAAAGGTAGGAAAACATCGTAGGATTAAATTTGAGGATGTAGTAAGCTATAAAGAGAAGATGAAAAAGGACCAAAAGCAAAACCTTATTGACATAATGACCTTTGACGAAGAAAACGGATTGTATGATTCATAGTATTAGATTTAAAGCAGTTCTAGATACCAATGTCATCTTTCCCATTGAAATCAGAGATTTGTTATTTTGGTTTGCTCATTATGAACTTTATACGCCGAAATGGAGTCAAAATATTTTTGACGAATGGAAAAGAGTAATGGTTAGAAAAGGAATTAGTGAAAATGAAGTATTGAAACGTGTAAGCAGAGCAACTCAGGCATTTCCAGATGCCCTAGTACATAACTACGATAGCCTAATCGCAGATTTAAAGTTACCAGATGAAGACGACTGTCATGTGCTTGCAGCCGCTATTAGAACAAATGCAAATGTTATTGTAACTAATAATCTAAAAGACTTCCCGGAAGAATACCTAGATTCTTTTGGTCTAAAAGTGAAAAGTGCAGACGATTTTCTAACTGATATTATTGACCTAAATCAAGATAAAGCGATTGAAGCATTTAAAGAAATGGTACTAAATAGAAAAAATCCTGCAATGGACGAATACCAGGTATTAGAGAGCTTAAGAAGGAATGGTTTGAAGGATACGGCCGACTACTTACATGCGCTTTTGTAAGTTTACGAGGTACATATCAAAAAGGAAATTTGATTTTTAAAATCTCGCAACAAGAACTTGGAGAAAGGACCGGCAAAAAAAGCTATATATCCAAATTAGAGAACGCCAGAGGGAACATTCAGCTTTCCACCTTGATTCGGATTTTTGAAATGGGACTGAATAAGCGGATAGGGTTGACCTTTATATAACAGGAAATCAAAATCTTTTGTCTCAAAAAACGAAGATATGTGTAAAAAGAATAAGATAATGAACACACAAAAAGGGTTTGGCGATAGCCAGCTGATAAAAACAGCATTTTGAATTCTTTTGATATCTTATACTAAGGTAAAAACAAATCATCCATGGTGACTTCGTTATGTACGAGGCCAATAGAATACATATTATTTTTAGTGCCATAGGTTGTAACGATGGTCAAGAAAAGTGTTTTTTTAGTTTTACTCTCCTGGGAAAATATGTCAAGTTTGTTCTTTAACTCACCAGCATAGGTTTTATCTATCGCAAACTCAGCATTCGAGAATTTCATTTCACATATGCTTATCACATTATCCTGTCTGTCAAGCAAAAGATCGATTTGTGCGCCATTTCCATCTTTAGGAGAATGCCTCCCAGCTGATGTTTCAGTAAACACTCCAGAAATACCAAATACAGCACATTTCGCGATAAAAAGAAAAATTACATTGCAATGTATGATCTAATTAATTGATTATCAATACCAAATAATGAGTATTTAAATTTACGAAGTATTGGGAATAATTGCAAAAACAACCAGCGGCTCTAAAAAAACTAGTGTAAGTTTAAACAATGCCAAACGATTTTTTTGGTTCAGAGCTAATAAATCTTACTCAGGGAAGAATCTATTTTAGTGGAAATAACAAGGTTTAAAAAGATTTTACGGTAGTAACTCCATGGGTCTAGAAATTTAATCGAATTAATTATTATTGGTAGCACTATCATGCTTTTTTATTTTTGCCAGACTTAGAATCAAAAGGCGGCCCGTGCTTAAAGATTTTACTTTGTTTTATTATCGGAAGGTTGATGCTATTCGATTAAGAATTGATATATATTATTTGGTAAAGGCACCGTTCAGTCGGTGCCTTTACTGTTTTTTCGTCTTTGGTCTTTATCACTTGCTAGCGCACCTCGATAGGTTTTAGCTGTTAGCCATGAATTTGGCTTCAGATCAAAGGCCGACACTAGATCCGGACAAGCGCTTTGCTTTGTTATTCTTCGATTAGTTTTAAGCCTAAGTTACTGTATTGACCCTGGTTGCCATTGACGCTTATCTGGTAAGCATAGCGGCCATCTTTTAGTGGCGTCTCCCCGACATAATCTATGGGCTGGATGGTGTAGGTCTTCCCATCAATTTCCAGTTTAACGAAGGCATAGCTGTAGGCTTTAGTAAATTTCTTATAGTCTGTCTTTTTTCCTGCCTCAAGATCGCCAAAACTTACTTCTCCCATTCCGGTATTGACCATGATGTTTTTTAAGTTTTGCTGGCTGCTGTTGGACAAGCGAATTTCCGGTCCTGTCTGGCCGGTAATCTTTTCTTTTGAACAAGCGATGATTATTGTTAAACTGAGCAGTAATAGGCTGGCTTTAAGCGTTAAGTTTTTCATCTGATTGGTTTTCTCTAGGTTTATCCTTTAAACGGTGCTAGCGGAGCTAACGCTACAGGAGCATAAAAATTAGATAAGCCTTAATGGCTCAGGAACTCGCGCTTGCGGTTGTAGCCTAGCAGGTAAGTTTGTTTCTGGGCAGCGAGTAAGTAGGAAGTTTCGAGCAGCACTTCCACTTGGTCTTGTTTTGCTGCCATTTTGCTGTTTCCATGACAAGCTATAGCACGACGAGACAGTAGTTGTGTTTATGGAGGATATATACAAATGGTTTCAGTAGATCTACTTCAGTATGAGCTTTAAAAAAATAAATTCCACATTTAACACGCTAGAGGTAAATTTTCTTTTGGAGTAACTGTATCCACAAAGGGTTCTGTATTCAAATCTTCATTTCAAATGCCAAAGCATTTTAAATGGAAATTTGAATATCTATCACATTTTTTTTGAGCTTTCATCACATTTTCTGATACCCTTATTAATTAAAGCCAAATTTGTGCTCAAAGATTTCCTACTATGTCTCAAATTACATGTTAAATAAATTCGGTGACTATCCCGCAACCTTAGAAAATGACTGAAATAGATTAAATTTTCATCTAAATATAGTGTATAGACAATACTTATTCAAAGCTTTTTTAACTTTCGACTATGAACATTTCTCTAATAACATTATTTTGCCTGATCTCCTTGAGCGCTTATAGTCAGGTAACTTCTTTTATAATTAATGATGATGTTCTAAATAAGCCTCTAAAAGATTCATTGGAATCAATTTACAAATCCGACCAGTCTGTTAGAATTGCAGTCTCCGAAGCGCTCAAATCCAAAAAACCGAAAGAATATATAGATAGTTTAAGAGCGGTCATGCGTCAGACGGATATTATTAATTTAGGACAGGTAAAGAAAATCATTAAAGAAAAAGGTTGGCAAAGTCCCCAAATGGTAGGCATGAATGCAGCTCAAGGATTGTTCTTAGTTATACAACATGCTGACTTGCAAACACAACTTGAATATTTATTAATGATACAGGAAGTTGAAAAAAAGGGTGAGATATTGTCTAGTAACCTTGCTATTTTGGAAGACCGCATCAATGTCCGACAGGGAAAAATACAATTTTACGGCAGTCAGGTATTTATCGATAGACTATCCGGAAAGCAATATCCTTACCCCATTGCTGATGTAGATAATCTTGATACACGCCGCAAATCTATGGGGATGCCTCCAATGCAAACCTACCTTAAGGATTGGGATACGGAGCGCTATAAAAAGGATCTTCCCATGATTGAACAATTAGTTAAGGCGCAGGGTATACGATAGCAAAAGTTCATTTCATGCCCCCGCGAAAAGTCTGGTACATTCGCTCCTAATCTGCTTTTAGACTCCGTACTGAATGGTCTCAATAAGAAAGAGATAGACAAAAGGTAGCAGCAATGATTTCTTTGGTGATGTCTGCCTATCGTTGAACACCAACACAGAAATAAAGAGTCTGCTATAAAACAATCCGTGCCCTATAAGAATTCATTTTTTTAAGTTGTAGCTTTATTTATTGATTTAAATAATAAAATGAAACGTATGAATAAACTAAAAACTCTATTAAAATGGAGACCAATATTCAAAGTAAGTTTACATTCAGTTCCTTAACGTGAATAGGCTGATCTAATACTATTCATCTGCCTTCTGGACACTGAAACTTCCTCTCCTGAAGAAAGCTTCAGGATTAATTTTCCATCGGAATGCTTAATAATTTCCCTGACCGATTGAACATTGACAACTTGTCTGCGGTTCGCCCTTATAAACAATCCCTCCTTAACCGACTCAAAGACCTGCTGCAGACTTTTATGAAATAAAGGCCGGTTTCCATTGAAATAAACCTTCGTATAGTTTCCCATTGACTCGAACATGCTAACCTCTTCGATAGGGACCACCCAGTTCGCCTTTCTATCTTTAATGAATATTTTATCTCCTAAGTCGAGCTTTCTTTCAAAGCTCACCGGATTATTCTTACCCAACAAAACTTCTGCCTTTTGAATGGCCCTATTCAACTTATCCGGCGTAATTGGCTTAAGCAGATAATCTATCGTATTGTGTTCAAAAGATTCAAGCGCATGGTCAGCAAAGGCTGTGGTAAAGATGACTACCGGTACCTTTTTAAGCTTTGACAATACATCAAACCCGTTGCCTCCTGGCAAATGTATGTCCAGAAATACCAGGTCGGGTGTTAATGCATCAATCAACTCCACCGCACGCTTCACCGTATCTGCTTCACCCAGAACTTGGATTTGTGGATGTGCTTGAATAAGCAAATTCAGCTCTAAACGGGCCAGCCTTGAATCTTCTACAATTATTACGCTAATCATCTTTGAATCTTTATTGCAACAATAACAAAAGGCGCTTTTTCGCTTATATCCAGTTTAGCGTGACCACCATAGGTGAGCGATAACCGCTCCACGATGTTTTTAAGACCAATGCCAAGTCGCTCTTCAATACGGGAACCGAAAGCCAGTGATCCCGTATTTCTAACTTCCAGTATCAAAGTATTATTATACGCACCAATATTAATAAAAATCTCCCCACCCTTCTCATTTAAACTGATTCCATGCTTGATTGCATTTTCAACCAGAAGCTGAAGGATCAGCGGAGGTATCATTTCATTCAGTAGGTGCTCCTGCGCATCAATAACATATCGAAGACGCCCTTCAAACTGCAATTGCTGAATCTCCAGGTAATGGATTAATATGCCTAGCTCCTCTTTAATGGTAATAAGCTTTTCGCCGGTATGCTGAAGGGCATGACGAAATATCTCTGCGAATTTTGTCAACATCTCCCTGGCCAGTACCGGGTTTTCCAGAATCAGTGCCCTTATGTTGTTAATCGCATTGAACATAAAATGGGGATTTACCTGAGATTTCAAAGCACCTAGTTTTGCCTTCTGGTATTCAGATTCCAGCATCCACTTATCTACTTCCGAACGGTGATAAGTCCGTACCAGGTGATAACCCAGGTAAACCAAATCCCAGGCGAGAATGAGAATGTAAAGTGGTGCCAGGTTGATCAGCACTTTACCCAAATTGATGTGATAGGTACTCGCAAAAGGCCAGCTCAACAGCACCATAATGAGCATCCAAAGTAAGGATTGAAGCAAAGCCGAACCCAGCACATGCAGCACGAGCTTTGTCCAGCGGATTTTGTAATCCAGTTGATTTTTGCGAAAATAAAACCGATAGAGCGTGCTTGAAATTAAGCCCCCAAGTGACAGACCTGTAAAATTTAAGACAGCGAGGATAAAATCAAAACCGCTGTAAAAATATTGCGCACAAAAATTCACTACGCCGATCAACAACCAGAAAAGCATCTGGATCGGCCAGAACCAGGATTTCAGTCGAATCATATCTGATCTATCCAGACGCCAACTTTTTCAAGAGCTTGTGGGTTTACCGTTTCTGCAATCTGGCCGTATTCAGCCACTGAACCGGTTTTAGCAAGTTGCAACAGATGGTTCAGGTTTTTAATGGGAACAATTTCAAAATTTTTATTGCCACCTTTCAAAAGGCTAGTCCTGATGCCCTCGAGGTTAATCGTGCTCGATACCTGCATATCCAAAGTACCATTTATCGCCAGCACAGGGCACTTCACCTTTTGGAGATAAGGTTGGGGATTAAAGCTGATAAAATATCGGAACCATGGATCACTCAATTGTTTGGCGGTACTTTTTACCCTTTCACTAAGCGCAGCTTCACTAACGCCACCGCCTGTGCTTTTGCCGAACACCTCAGTCAATGCGGTATCCAATTTCATCTTGAAATCAGCCGCATTCAAATTTTTGTACTGAACCGCTGCAGCATAAATTTTACGGTTTAGCGCCGAATTGGCTACAACCACCGAATCAGGCAGACCTGAAATAAGCATCTGGTCTTTTCCTTGCTGTACCATCAGTTCCTCGATTGGCACACCAGGACCTGCCAGCAGAACGACGAATTTTACGACAGGATTAACACTGGCCACCATAGGAGCAATCATACCACCCTCGCTATGCCCGATGAGTCCTATTTTAAGTGATTTCAACTCAGCGCGGGATTTAATAAAATCTACCGCAGCCTGTACATCTGATGCAAAATCAGCTGTTGTTGCACCGGAAAACTTACCAGTAGACTTGCCTACCCCACGATCATCATACCTCAATACCGCAATCCCGCGCCTGGTTAAATAATCACTCCACACCAAAAATGGTTTATGCTTAAACTGAGGGGCCTCTTCATTACGATCCTGTGGACCAGAGCCCGAAATCATCACGACAATTTTAGTTACTTTACCACCTTTTGGCAATGTTAGCGTTCCAGAGAGTTCATGGTCAGCAGCCCTGTTCTTGAAAATGACTTCTTCCTGTTGATATGGAAAATCCGAAGGTTCCTGTGGTCTTTTGACAGCAACCTTTTCCAGATTTTTTTCTTTTCGCGAAAGATTTAACGGTAGACTCCCCGGCCCTTGTGTAAAAGTTCCCTTGAGCTCATCGCTTTGCGCATCATAAGTTGCCTTATACACCAGCCCAAGTTTCGCTGCGTCAATACGGATTTCATTTCCCTGAATCGTTGTCTTATCTGTAGGCAATCCCTTTGCTCCCTGATCAGGACTATCCATTGTAGTCACAAATGCAGGCCCCTCAGCCTTGACATGGAAATTGACCCGTAGCTTACCGCCAGGGATTTCCAGCAGCCCATACCAGCTTCCGCTGAGGTCCTGGGCATATAAAAAATTACTAATCGCCACCGTGAACAAAAGGCCAATCAATTTCTTCATCTTAAATTTTGGTTATGTCCAAATGTAACCGATCTAAAAGAAAAAGAAGACCATATTGTGCCGAACGGCCAAATAAAGTGACGAGCGGTGACTAAAAGCAACAAAGCCAGTTATGATTAAAAAAGTTTCAACAATTATCCAGCAAAGCGATGGCATTAGCTGGCGTATCCATCACTATTTCAAACCCCAGTTAATCCGCGGCCCACGCTTAAATACGAGAAACTGATATATGCTAGTGTTCACAATTTAATTATAAAAATCATCAACAACGTGGATTTTGAATAAGATGAACGGTTCCATTTATGAATTGTTATTCTATATTTGAGCTGTTAAGGAATTAGAGTTTAATCAAAGATCCTCCCGGTTTAATTGACTCGAATTAGCCGCTAACTTAATTTCTATTTGCTTATTTATTAAAAGAAAAAGCCCGACAATCCTGTAGGGCTTCAACATTTACTAAACCGTCCCGGGTTTAATGAACTTTGCAAAAGTAGGCCTTTCAATCAAAAACGTATCGTATTATATTATCTACGTATCTCCCAGGACAACTACCTGTTTTGTATTTCCATTAGCTGCAAGTTTTCAATGACTAATAGCAACTACTGCACTGTACGAACTATATACTACACCAGCCCAGCCTGTTCTTCTTCCGACATTTCGAGGACTCCGAAGATTAACTAATTCTGCAATTAGTCTAAGTTTGTCTGCCAAATATATTTCAGCTGTCATGCCCCATTTAGCAATCTCCCGTTTAACAGACTATTTGATTTAAGCACATATACGTTGTTTATATTATCAAGAAAACAGCGCCATGTCCCGCCTAACACCAGGCTATTTTCCAATTTTTCTCTAGTCCCAAAGCCTAAAATTCTGCCTTTTCATAAATCGAAGGGTTCCAAAATGCTCACGAAAGATGCCGGCCGGCAGCGTCCATATTCCTTCCATATCATTCGAGGAGACAAGTTTTTATAAAAGTCCAGGCCTGAGACCGTTACCTGATTCCCGGGCTCCACACACACACTAACTTCAGCTAAACCATGCATAACTCGCCGCAAGTAAATAGGAGTCAATCCTGCCTATCCGATTATCTCCGTTTTCTTCGGCAACAATTCCGCAAGCAAGCTTCTTATTTCTATGTTAAACGGATTAGCAGCAACCGCCACCAGGGATACAGCTCTTCGTCGAAGCAGCCAAATCAATCATTTCTTTTTTAGGGGTATCTTCAACCCCGCATTCCTCGCTTGCCAGGCAAGCTGTCTTTTTTGAAAGCAATCGGAAGTTCGTTCCATCGAAATCAAGATCATACTTACCAATGGTTCCGGTCTGGTACTCCACCTCGATTTCAAGGTCCTCCATACCCAGTGCCTTTTCTGAAAGCGAAATGATGCTGAGCAGTTTTCCCGCTTTTAAGCGGTGCTCATAGTCATCTGCATTCCACAGCTGGAAGTTTGCAACTTTCTCATGGCGAACCTTACCTCCACAGTCAATAAAGTCTTTGGAAATAATTCCAACTTCGGTCACATGTAAATGTTCCGGTACCATTTCACCATTTTCTGTATAAAAATTAACAGCTTCAACTTTAGATAGGATGATTTTGATTTCTGATAGTTTCATATTTTTCCATTTGTGTATCGTAATTTTACGATGAATTAACTTAAAAAAAGGGAGCCTAACAACAGCCCTTTGGATCCACATAGGATCGCATAAAATCTCCGAAAAGCTGATCTAAAAGCTTCCAGGTTTTCGGTTCAATACAATAACACACTTTCACTCCATCGATTGCCCCCTGGATAATACCGGCATTTTTGAGTTCTTTCAAATGTTGGGAAATAGTTGCCTGCGCAAGGCCAAGCTCTTCGACAAGATCTCCGCAGATGCAGGCATTGGCCGAAATGATCTGCTGAAGAATTGCAATCCTTGCAGGGTGAGCGATGGCTTTCAAAAGCACTGAAAGCTGATTCTGCTCAAAAGTGAATATTTCGGTTTTTGTAAGCCCCATAATTATATCGCAATAATACGATTAGATCATATTTTATCCAAATCATTTATTGTTCTTTTATGTCTAATATATACAACTCCTTTAAGGTGGTTAACATAATTCCAGTTTCTATATCATAAAAGCCAGGGAAAGGTATTTTATAAGACTCCGAAATACCTACGGCCAATTTCCAAAAAAGCTAATATATTTATTTCTATGAAGTCTAGTCCTGCTTTCCTGAGCCAAAACTTAAATACGGCAGAGGTAAGGCATATCAATCAAAAACACTGAAAAATGAGCCACCCAATCAATTATATTTTTCAACCGATGAAAGAATCGGGGATTACTTCTTCATAATCGGTCAAGGTTATCTCTTCATTATGCGTGAGATCAATTATGCCGGTATCGATCTTCATTCTACTCTTTTTCCTAAACCAAGACTTTATATTTGATTTACTCTTCGAATGAAAGGGCGATATTTTCATCAGGCCGTGCCGATCGGATCTTTTCAACAAGCTTTCTGGATCAGTCAGAGACATTCTGAAGCAGCTAATTCCCATTAAACAAAAATACCTGTTTTAAAAATGCAACTACCTGCTTGCCCATTAGTAGCTTACGGTAATAAATCCGATAGAATTACTGGATTTTATATCATTCTAAAACCATTATGCTATTAATTCGTTCAAAATTAAGCTAAAGCTAAAATTAACATGGATCAATATCAATTCACTCAGACAATCAGCAAGTATTCACAGCATCTATTTGAGCATGCAATAAAGTTCACACGCGATGAGGATGATGCAAAGGATCTTGTTCAGGAAACATTAATCAAAGGCATGAGATTCTGCAAAAATTTTGCGGACGGAACCAATCTCAAAGGCTGGTTATATGTAATTATGAAAAATACTTTCATCAATGACTTTAGGAAAACTGCACGTAAGAAAGAAGTAATTACTACAGATGACGAAATCAGCAATGCACAGTTAACTAAGAGCGCTGCTACAAATAATGCTAACACAACGTTCGCAATGGAGGATATATCCAAAGCAATGGCATCAATCAAACCAGAATACAGTATTCCTTTTCAACTTTATTTTGAGGGGTACAAGTATGAGGAGATAGCTGAGCAGCTGGATATTCCTTTAGGAACAGTTAAAACTCATATTCACCAGGCGCGGCATGGGCTTCAAAAATACCTTTCTATGTACAGGAAATAATATTAACCCAAACAACTCACGGACGGTCCTTAATCGTTTCGGTCGTTGTTTATTAAAACTTTAAATATTTTCAAAGGCTTCTAACAACGTACCAACACCTAAAGTTATGAAAACAAAATTATTATTTTTTTAGGCTTGGAATTAGCATTCAGCGCATGTAATGGAAAACAAGCTGATGAGAAAATGCCGAAAAGATGAATCAATGCACAGATAGTACGACTAATCAGGACTCGCTTAGTGCTGACACCATTCATGATAACATGACCAACACTCCGCCAGATGCACAGAAAAGAGATAGCCTGTTCGATATCGGTAATTGGGTAGGGCAAAGCCTTGGCATTTTTTGTTTCTAACGAATCATTGTCTGGAGAATATTCTATTTTAAAATTCTCCAGACATTTCTTCGTAGGTACTTTTTGATACCCTGAGATGAATTTACTTTCTTATTTGGATATGTTTAGCCTATAGATTACTGACCGCAGTCACGTAAATCGTTCAACATTGGGGAAATGCATTTAGCCACGTCACAGTCTTTTTCAAGCATGACCAGCGGTGACACTACAATTCTAATTATTGCATCAGTAGGTGGTACGGTATAAAGAGTTTTGATGAGGCGTATGCGAGATGAATAATACTCATTTTAGGTAAGTAGTCTATCTATCATTATTATATTCTTTGTATACCATAAACAGATTGGATTTGGATGGTTATCTGACATGATCATACGCCGGAAGAAGGCAGCAATTAATACCCCTAAAGTAGTAGCGTGAGGAAATCTTTGCTAGTCTTGACGTAATTAAATGGAATTTTGGAAAAGATATTAATTTGCGTTTGGTAACCAACAAGCGAGGATAAAATTATTTAACACCTGCAGTCATAGTTACTGGTTTGCCGTTCCTGTCTAGGACATGTATAACGTCTATAGCTCTTAAGGATCCAGCGATAAACGATATATTGAATTGAACGACATCAAAGCGTCGGAACGTAATTGCAACTCCTTCCAAATAGAATCTTATTTTTTGTCCGTTGCTATCTTTAATGATGCCGATCTTTACTTTGCTGTTGTATGCGATTACTATTCCCGTTCTCATCGAGTAGATTTTAGGTTGAACTGTTTTGTAAACGGGAGCTATATATAAAACGTATTTATACGGACTTAGTTTTAAGTTTAAGTATTTATTGCTAAACATCGTAGGCAAAATTTAGCTTTCAGTTTGTATGTCCAATTCAGGTATTTGGAGCTTATCTGTAATTTTATAGTGGCCGATGGGGAATTTTTTTCCGAAACAGGCCTATATTATACCCATATCTCAGCCATTCAGACGAGCTTGCAATTTTCCTCTGGACGGTCATCTGTGGATGGTTAATCCTGCTAAAACCTTGTATCACCTCATGCAACCGCATGTCATGTTAAGGTGAACCTAATTCTCTGGGAGTATGAATTCTTGGATTTGCTAAACTCTGTGTGACATGACAACCATTATGACTAAATACGGAAGTAACGGTGCACACTAAATAGTAAGCTCAAGGAATTAAACGGGAAGGAATAGACATTCTGCAAAATGCAATAATTAAAAAGCAAAACATTAAAATGCCCTAATGTATAGGATCGAAGCAACTTACTACAATTTATCAGCAATATTTTTCAATTATCCCTTTAACTTTATTTCTACTACGACATGCAACAATTACATTCACTGCACAAGCCCTATTTTTGATTACACCAATAGCGAACTGAACAAGATCCCCAACAATAAAAATAATTAAATCATCCTCGTTGTAGAATCGGATTTTTTGACCATTTAAATCTTTGATAAAACCGTATTTAACAACGTGATTATAAGACAAAACTATTCCCTTTCTCATATATCTCAACTTAGTTTTCATGAAATTAAAG
>NZ_AJLG01000055.1 GCF_000258495.1 Pedobacter agri PB92 | reverse complement strand
AAGCACGATAAAAAATCGGATTTTTCCGTTGTATTGTTTTTGGGTAATTCTTCCATGCTTTAAATCGAGGTAATTACCCCAATAAATTAGCCCAAAGAATAAAATTAAAATTATAATAAGGAATTTGAACATGTTCGCCGATAAAGATATATCAAAGTTTAACAATATAGAAACGCCTTTTTACTATTACGATACTGATTTATTGCAGAAAACTTTAAACACCTGTGCCGAGGCTGCAAAACCATATCAATTTCACATTCATTATGCGTTAAAGGCAAATTTCAATGCTGTTTTGCTGGAGCAAATTAAACAAATTGGCTTTGGCGCCGATTGTGTCAGCGCAGGAGAGGTAAGACGTGCAGTAGAAGTTGGTTTCGATAATAAAAAAATCGTATTTGCCGGTGTTGGTAAATCTGATAAAGAAATAAATGAGGCTTTGGATTTAGATATTTTCTGCTTTAATGTAGAATCTATTCAGGAATTGGAAGTTTTGAATGAGCTTGCCGCCGCGAAAGGTAAGGTTGCGCAGGTAGCCATTCGTATCAATCCCAATGTTGATGCGCACACACACCACAATATTACGACTGGTTTAGATGAAAATAAGTTTGGCATTAATTCATGGGATTTACCTGAATGTGCCGAAACCTTGAAATCATCTAAAAATTTAAGATTCATCGGAATTCACTTCCATATTGGTTCTCAAATTACCAATCTTGATGTTTATAAGAACCTTTGTGTTCGCGTAAATGAGTTTTGTACTTGGTTTGAAGATAAAGGCTTTGTTGTTGAAGTATTGAACGTTGGCGGAGGCTTAGGTATTGATTACCATCACCCTGATCATCAGATCCCAGACTTTAAATCATACTTCAAAATATTTAAAGATTTCCTGGAAATAAAACCTAATCAGGAAGTTCATTTCGAACTAGGAAGAGCGCTGGTAGGGCAATCTGCATCGCTAATTACGAGGGCTTTATATATCAAAAACGGTAAAAAGAAAAACTTCGTGGTTTTGGATGCAGGTATGACTGAATTGATGCGGCCAGCTTTGTATCAGGCTTACCATAAAATAGAGAATTTGACACGGGGAAATGAAACAGAAATCGTAAAATATGATATCGTTGGGCCGATTTGCGAAAGCACTGATTGTTTTGGTAAAGAAGTAGAACAACCGACATCTTTTAGAGGAGATATCTTCGCTATCCGTAGTGCTGGTGCTTATGGTGAAGTGATGGCTTCGAAATACAATTTAAGAGATGCCATCAGATCGGTTTATAGTTCTGAAATTTAATCTCATTCACAAAAAATAAAAAGCCGTAAGCGATAGTATCGCTTACGGCTTTTACCGTTTGATAATCAAGTTATTTCTCTGTATTATCGAAATTAGTTGCTGTTGCTAGCGCTTTCCAGTCTTCCATATCTTTTTGTACAGCCTTGATTTTTTCATTAGCCACGTGATAGGCATCAGGACCTAAAAATAAATGTAGCGGAGCATCTTTACTTTCAGCCGCAGCAATAATTACCTCAATTGCTTTAGCAGGATCACCTGGTTGTTGGTTATTGATATCATTTTGATGCGCAGCTTGCGACTCACGAACTTCTTTGTAAGCATCAATAGGGTTTTTCGGAACAGCTAATGATCCTGATGTTAAAAATTCAGTCCTAAAATATCCAGGTTCAATCACAGTGGCTTTAATGCCTAAAGATTTTACCTCAGCAGCAAGAGATTCTGTAAAGCCTGCTACAGCAAATTTGGTTGCACAGTAAATTCCAAATCCAGGAAAGTTTCCTGAAAATCCACCGATAGAGGAGATATTGAAAATGTGTCCGGATTGTTGCTTTCTCATTTGAGGCAACGCCTTTCTAATTACATTTAACGAACCGAAAACATTAACATCGAAGTTCTCACGAGCTTCTTTATCGCTCAGCTCTTCCAATGCACCTAGCATTCCATAACCGGCATTGTTCACCACAACATCTAATTGTCCGAATTTGCTAAGTGTTTTACTTATTGCCGATTCAACGCTTTCTTCGCTCATTAAATCAACTGACAATGGCAGGAAGTTTTCAAATTCTCCAACAGCTTTTGATAGGTCATTTAAGTTTCTCGAAGTTGCCGCAACGTTATAACCGTTACTTAATAATTTTTTCACTAATGTTAGTCCAAGACCTTTTGAAGCTCCTGTAACAAACCATACTTTGTTATTTTCCATGATTTTTGTTTTTAAATATTCTATTTTTCAATGTGTAGCGAAGCAATTCTTCAAGAAGTGTGAAGATTTTATGCCTCATAATGACGATTTTAATAGTCGGTCGAAATCGTAATTGCCTTCCAGTCTTGATATTCCTTTGTTAGTGCATCAGTTTTTACCATCGCCCTTTGTAGCGCATCATTTCCTAACAGCAAATGAATTGGAGGATTTGGCATACTCACTAAGGCAATCATTGCTGCAGCAGCTTTTTCAGGGTCGCCAGCTTGAGCGCCATCCATTTTCAGGTAGTTTGCATGTACTGCCCGAACGTCTTCATAAGCATCGATTGGATTTTTTGCCAATACCAAAGATTCTGGCGTTAGGAAACTGGTTCTGAATGCTCCAGGAGCAACTACCGTAACTTTTATCCCGAAAGCTTTTACATCATCTGCTAAAACTTCTGATAGCGCAATTACTGCCGCTTTCGCTGATGAATAAACTGCCCATCCGGTAGCGCCAACGATGCCCGCAATGGATGCAATGTTGATGATATGACCTGACCGCTGTGCCCTTAAATACGGACTTGCTTTTCTTATTACGTTTAGAGTTCCGAAAACATTTACATCAAAAGCACTTCTGGTTTCTTCATTCGTTAGTTCTTCAATGCTGCCGCCGATGCCATAGCCTGCATTATTAATTACTACATCGATTTTTCCAAACTTCGCAATGGTTGCATTTATTGCTAGCTCAACACTTGTTTCATCACTTAGATCAACGGGCAGTGGAAGAAATTTTTCAGAATTTGTATTTAGAGCAGCAATTAAATCGTTAACATTTCTGGATGTTGCCGCAACAGATTGACCTGCTTTTAATAATTGGTTTACTAAACTTAGTCCTAAACCTTTGGAAGCACCAGTTACAAACCAAACTTTTTTAAGTCCCATATTTTTATCCTTTTTGTTAAGACAAAATTACATCGGGAATTAAAATTTAGTGTTACGCCAATCAAACTGATGATTACGAAATTCAAACAATACGGTAGGAGCTTGGCGTGTGGTTGGTTAATTTTTTAAAGAAGTTGTTAAAATGTGTAGGTTCTTCAAAACCTAAACAATAGCCTATCTCAGAAATATTCCAGTCTGTATGTTTAAGTAAAGCCATTGCTTCACTCAACAAGCGTTCGGTAATATAGTGTGTGGTAGTTTTACCTGTTGTTTCTTTTATCGCTCTATTTAAGTGGTTAACATGTACAGAAAGCTGTGTGGCATAATCTTTTGCGGAGCGCATGGTAAATCTCTGCGATGGGTTTTCAATCGGAAATTGCCTTTCCAGCAATTCGGTAAACACCGATGTAATCCTGGAGTTCGCATCAGGATGTTTGTACAAAACTTCTGATGGTTCTGTTTTCAATGCAAAGTGCGTAATTTCGGTAGTGTAGTTTCTTAGTAAGTCATATTTGTACATATAATCACCATTAATTTCCTCAAGCATTTTTTCAAAAATGGCCGAAACATGAGCGTCTTGCTTTTCATTTAACACATAGGCCGGTTTTCCGCCAACAACGAACATAGGTAAGTCGCCAATGTTTCCCCTAACTTTTTCCTTGAAAAATGCTTCTGTGAAAATGCAGAAAAATCCTCTCACGTCACTCATCTTTCCGCTGGCCAGTTCCCAGGTATAGGGCACTTGTGGATTGAAAAACATAAGCGCTGTTCCATTGATCTCTACGCTCTTATCAGCATAATGGTAAATATTATGACCACGATTTAAAGCAATCTTGTAATAATCTCGTCTGCTATAGTTCATCGGAGGTTTGTCATCTCCAATACAATCTTCCATTCTGAAGACATTAAAATGCCCAATATCTTTTTGCAGGTTATCTGGTAAAAAATCAAATTTTTTCTGATAAAACTCTTCTATAGATTCTGACTTGCTCATAAATCAAAGTTACAAAATTCAAACTACTTAATTTTACTTATGAATAGATCGATAATTAAATGAAAATCATTTTTGCTTTTGATATGATTATTTTAACAACTGTAATGATCACCTTTGCGGCAATAAGCGTAAACGACAGGTAAATCATTTATTTATTTCAATCACCTGTGCGTAGGAATAAAATAAAAAACTAATAAAATGAAACGAGTAGTTGTAACTGGATTAGGCGCAATAACGCCTCTTGGAAACACTGTAGAAAGCTTTTGGGAAAATATTTTAGACGGTAAGAGCGGCGTTGGCCCAATCACCAAATTCGATACTTCTAAATTCAAAACACATTTTGCTGCTGAAGTTAAAGACTTTAATCCCGAATCTTTTTTAGATAGAAAAGAAGCCAGAAAATTTGATACGTTCACGCAATACGCCATCGCTTCCAGTGATCAGGCAATTACTGATGCCGGCTTAGATTTTAAAACAATGACTGACGACCAATTGGCGGAAGTCGGCGTAATCTGGGCGACAGGAAACGGCGGAATTTCAACCTTTGAAGAGCAACTGGCCGAATTTCATCAAGGTGATGGAACACCAAGGTTTAGCCCATTTTTTATTCCAAAGATGATTGTTGATATCGCTGCAGGTGCAATTTCTATTCGCCACAGACTTCGCGGCCCAAATTATTGTACGGTTTCTGCTTGTGCATCATCCAACACTGCAATTATTAATGCGTTTGATACCATTCGTTTGGGCAAAGCAACTGTAATGATTGCAGGCGGCTCTGAAGCAGCAATTACTGAGGCTTCTGTTGGTGGTTTCAGTGCCGCACAAGCTTTATCTAAAAGAAATGATAGTCCTGAAACTGCATCAAGACCATTTGATGAAAGTCGTGATGGTTTTGTAATGGGTGAGGGAGCCGGAGCATTAATTTTAGAGGAACTGGAGCATGCTTTAAATCGCGGTGCTCATATCTATGCTGAAATTGTGGGTGGTGGAATGGCTGCTGACGCTTATCATTTAACCGGAACACCTCCAGATGGAATTGGAGCCACCCTGGGCATGAAAAAAGCATTAAACGATGCGAACATTTCTGCTGACAAAATTGATTACATCAATGCACATGCTACCTCAACAGGTTTAGGTGATTTAAGTGAGTTAAATGCCATTAAAAACGTTTTCGATGGTCTACCGGTGGTAATTGGCGCAACGAAATCTATGACCGGCCACTTACTCGGAGCTGCTGGTGCGGTAGAAAGCTTAATCAGTATTCTTGCCATAAGAGATGGCATTGTTCCTCCAACTATAAATACAGCGAAACTCGATGAAAAAATTCCGCAAGGATTAAATATTGTATTGGCGCAGCCAATAAAAAAGGAAATTAACTACGTTTTAAATAATACTTTCGGTTTCGGTGGACACGTAGCAAGCACTATCTTTAAAAAATACGAAGCTTAATTATTTATCCATCAATAAATTAACGAGTTCTTTTAATTCTTCAAGTTCTTGTTCCAATTTAGCAATACGATTTTCCAACGCCTCATTGGGTTGGAAAATTGTTGTTTGTTGGGAATCTGGTTCTGCATCCTTAACCTCGGCTTGCTCACCCAATAAATGTACAAATCTTGCCTCTTTTTGCCCTGGTTTTTTTGGTAAGAGTTTCACAAAAGCAGGCGCCTCATCCGAAAGTTTTTGCAGTTGCTCTGAAATTTCTTCAATACTGTCAAATTCATACAGCCGGCCGGAGTTACTGTTAATTTCCCCCGGAGTTAGTGGGCCACGCAAAAGTAGCAAGCATAATATAGAAAGTTCTGATGGTACTAATGGATAAACTATCCCGATATTATGTTTATATTTAATTACTCTACTGGAACCTCCTGTAGCCGTGGATATTAATCCTTTTACTTTTAATGAATTTAATGTAAGTGTAACCGTTTCTTCATCATAATTTACAACGGGGTTTCTCGAACTTTTTTGGTTACAAGCCGCCGTCAAGCTGTTCAAAGTCATTGGATAATAATCGGGAGTTGTCCGGCTTTTTTCTATTAATGAACCTAAAACGCGTTGTTCCTCTGCTGATAAATCGGGTAGTGGCTTAATTTCTTCCATTTGATAAAAATAGAAATTGAGTTGATATTACTGAAATTATTTTTGAGATAGGATGCCGTCACCCTGAATTCACTTCTGGGCTAAATGCAGGTGAGATAATTTAACATAACGAAGAGCAGAAGCTAGATCCTGAAAATTTCGCTTATTAGAATTATTCTAAATTCTTAAATCTCTGCTTTTTGCGGTTTAGATTGCCGAACTTTAAAAACAACAACATCTCAAAACATATTTTATGCAATCATCTGATCAGGAATCAAATCATGGCGATTCGAGGCGGGATTTTCTAAAGAAAAGTTCCTTAATTACGGCCATCGCCTTAACACCATCTGTAGCGGTTAAAGCTGCAGAAAATCAAGCCGATGAACGTTTCGCTGAACTTTTTGAAAAAATACCACTTAATCTCACTGTAAATAATAAAAATTACAAAAGCGCTGTTGAGCCGAGAGTTACCCTTTTGGATTACTTGCGTGAAGAACTTCATTTAACAGGTACCAAGAAAGGTTGCGATCATGGTCAGTGTGGTGCATGTACGGTACATGTTGATGGTGAAAGAGTCAATTCATGTTTAAGTTTAGCAGTGATGAATGAAGGCAAGAAAATAACAACTATCGAAGGTTTGGCCAATGGAGAAGAACTGCATCCGATGCAGGCTGCTTTTATCAAGCATGATGGTTTCCAATGCGGATATTGTACGCCTGGACAAATCATGTCGGCTGTGGCTTGCGTTAACGAAGGTCATACCAATTCGAGAGCAGAAATCAGTGAATATATGAGTGGAAATATTTGTAGATGTGGTGCTTATCCTAATATTGTTGATGCGATAGTTGAGGTTTCGAAAGGAGGAATCAAGGCATGATCAATTTTCAATACCTGAGAACAACCACGGCAAAATCAGCCTTGGCTTTACTATCAAAGGATAAGAATTCAAAATTTCTGGCGGGCGGAACCAACCTGATTGACTTGATGAAGAGAGGTGTAACTGCGCCTGAAAAATTAGTAGATATCAACCATGTTCCTTTAAAGCAAATTGAACAGATTGGTGATAAGATAGTTATTGGTGCATTGGCTTCGAACACAGCTGTTGCAGAAAATGCAATCATTAAAGAAAAGCTTCCCTTGCTGGCCATGGCATTAAATGCAGGGGCGTCGGCGCAATTGAGAAATGTAGCAACAGTTGGTGGAAACATGATGCAAAGGACCCGTTGCGGTTATTTTTACGATACCGAAATGCCTTGCAACAAACGTCAGCCAGGTTCTGGTTGTGGTGCTCTTGGTGGTTTTAATCGTATGCATGCAATTTTTGGAACTTCAGATAAATGTATTGCTGTTCATCCAAGTGATATGTGTGTGGCCCTCATTGCCTTAGATACCATTGTTGTTCTGGCAAGTGTTAAAGGCGAGCGTAAAATTTCATTTAAAGATTTTCATCGCCTGGCGGGAGATACTCCTCAATTAGACAATAACTTAAAAGCTGATGAGATGATTATTCGCCTGGAAATTTCAGTTAATAATTTAGCCAAAAATTCGTATTATTTAAAAGTAAGAGATAGAGCATCCTATGCTTTTGCCTTGGTTTCAGTTGCCGCTGGAATGGAAATATCCAATAACAAAATTACAGCTATTCGATTGGCGATGGGCGGTGTAGCACACAAACCCTGGCGTTTAACGGCATCAGAAGATTTTTTAAAAGGCAAAGAACCGTCAATAGAAAATTTTAAGCAGGCTGCAAAATTGGCCATGACAGGTGCTAAAGGATTTGGAGAAAATGATTTCAAACTTCAAATGGCTCCAAATTCAATTATCGAGGCGTTAACCGTTGCAAAATCCAAAGCGTAAAAATGGAAAAAAGAGTTTTAAAAGATGCAAATGACCGTGTAGATGGAATTTACAAGGTTACGGGGAAGGCCAAATATTTTGCTGAATACGAATTGCCAGGATTAACTTATGGTGTTTTAGTAACCAGTACCATTACCAAAGGAAAAATTACTTCGCTTGATACCAAAGCAGCAGAAAAAGCCCCCGGTGTAGTTTCTGTAATTTCTCATTTGAATAAACCATCAGCGCCGGCATATGAACAAGAAGGCGGTTCGCCATTTAAGATATTCTATACTGATAAAATTTTCTTTAATGGACAACCCATAGCGATAGTGGTTGCCAACACTTTTGAAAGAGCAACTTATGCCGCTTCATTAGTTAAGGTAACTTATGCTAAAGAAGATTTTAATACTGATTTTGAGAAAGCCGTCACCGATGTTAAGGCAAAGAAACTTCAAGGTCAGCCAGAATATAAGCGTGGCGTTGAAAATGCTTATAAAACGGCTGAAGTAAAGATTGAAGCAAAGTATCATCTCCCAATTGAAACGCATAACCCAATGGAATTGCATGGAATTATAGCAGATTGGCGGCCAAATAATCAGGTAACAGTCTATGCGAAAACCCAAGGAGTAAAGGCTACACAAGGTACTATTGCAAATGTTTTTAAAATCCCTATCGAAAATATTCAGGTAAATTCTGAATTTGTTGGAGGTGGTTTTGGTATGGCTTTAAGAACCTGGCCGCTTGAAATTGCTACGGTAATGGCTTCAAAACACATCGCGAAGCCAGTTAAATTGGTAATTACCCGAATGCAAATGTTTACTATGGTGGGTAATCGTCCGGCGGCAGTACAAACCATTGGTTTAGGTGCAAATAAGGATGGCACTTTAACAGGTATAACACATCGGGCATTTGGCGAAACTTCTGCTTATGAAAATTTTACGGAAGGTGTAGTAAACATGGCTAAATTCATGTATCAGTGCGATAATGTGAATACACAGTATACCGTTGTGCCGGTTGATTTAGGCGTACCCATCTGGATGCGTGGACCTGGAGAGGCCACCGGCGCTTTTGCCTTAGAAAGTGCTATTGATGAAATGGCGCATGCTTTAGATATGGACCCGCTTGAGTTTAGGATTAAAAATGATCCTGAAAAAGATCAGCAACGAAACAAGCCGTTTTCAGATAAAAATATAAAAGAAGCTTATCGTGTAGGTGCTCAGAAGATTGGATGGAACGAACGTAAAAACAAACCCGGAAGTTTGATTGATGGCCAATGGAAATACGGTTTCGGTGTAAGTATTGGTGTTTTCAACGCAAACAGAGGTAGAGCAAGTGTGAAAGGTATTTTAAAGGCCGATGGAACTTTGGTGCTGCAAAGTGCAACAAGCGATATCGGGCCAGGAACTGGAACCGGAATGACTTTAATTGCAAGCAAACTTTTAGGTATTCCAGGTGATAAAATCAAGTTTGAATTGGGCGATTCTTCTTTGCCTCCAGCACCAAGCCAGGGTGGTTCAGCCACGCTTTCTACCGTTGGCTCAGCGGTCAATGATGTTTGTGTAAGCTTAAAATCGACTATTGCAGAGCTTGCCGCAAACTCAAACATGGATGCGACTTCCAATTTTGTAGATGTGTTGAAGAAAAATAATCTTCCACAAATCGAAGTGACTAAACAAAGCCAGGCTGGTAAGGAGCGGGAAGATTATTCCATGTATTCCTTTTCTATCCATTTCGTAAAAGTAAAAGTCCATAGTTTAACCGGCGTGGTAAAGGTTGATAAAATCGTTTCTGTTGGTGATTCGGGTTCAATTGTGAGTCCAAAAACGGCCCGCAGCCAGATGGTTGGTGGTGCAGTTGGCGGTGTGGGAATGGCTTTACATGAAGAATCCATTATCGACCACCGTTACGGACGATATATCAATAATAATTTTGCAGATTATCATGTTCCGGTCAATGCCGATATTCCGGAAATTGAAGTTCATTTTATTAATAAACCCGATCCGTATATTAATCCGATGGGCGCTAAAGGAATGGGCGAAATTGCCTTAATTGGTTTTTCTGCGGCTGTGGCCAATGCTGTTTTTAATGCTACAGGTAAAAGAATTAGAACCCTGCCAATTACTCCTGATAAAGTTTTAGCAGGTTAATTTTACAAACGATAAACCATTTAGATTGCTTCGATTTCAGCATTTACAGGTCGTTTATATAGCTTTGGCGAAAAATAATATTATATGATAGCTGCAAAAGGATACGCTGTTCACAGCCAGACCGATAAATTGGCTCCATGGAATTTCGAAAGAAGGAATGTTGGGCCGAAGGATGTTTTAATAGAGATTTTATTTAGTGGAATTTGCCACTCAGATATTCATCAGGTACGTAGCGAATGGGGGCCAGCCCGTTATCCAATGGTTCCTGGGCATGAGATTGTTGGACGGATTACCGAAGTTGGTTCGGAAGTAACCAAGTTTAAAGTTGGTCAGCTTGCTGGTATTGGTTGTATGGTTGATAGCTGTAAGGAATGCCCAACATGCAGGGGTGGACAAGAACAGTTTTGCGAAAAAGGGGAAACAGTTTGGACTTACAACAGCGTTGAACGTGATAAAAAAACACCAACGTATGGTGGTTACTCAAATAAAATAGTTTGTACCGAAGAATTTGTGGTAGGTGTTTCTGAAAAACTTCCGCTGGCGGGTGTTGCGCCTTTACTTTGTGCGGGCATTACAACTTATTCTCCAATAAAAAGATGGGGCATTACAAAAGGACATAAAGTTGCTGTTTTAGGTTTGGGCGGCTTGGGGCACATGGCCGTGAAGTTTGCTGTTGCCTTTGGTGCTGATGTTACTGTTTTGAGTACCTCTCCATCAAAAGAAGCAGATGCTAAAAAATTAGGTGCGCATCACTTTGTAATAACCAAAAATCCTCAAGAGTTAGCGAAATATGCTAACCATTTCGATTACATTATCGATTCAGTTTCAGCACCACACGATTACGAAACGTACTTAAAGCTATTGAATGTAAATGGTGTTCACATTTGTGTAGGTTTACCGCCGGAACCATTAAAGTTTCCGGGGTCTGCATTGATGCGTGGAAACAGAGCGATTACGGCATCAAGCATTGGCGGAATTGAAGAAACTCAAGAAATGTTAGATTTTTGTGCTGAACATGATATCGTATCAGAAGTAGAGGTGATTAATATCAATTACGTCAACGAAGCATACGAACGCGTTCTGGCTAGTGATGTGAAATACCGTTTTGTTATCGATATGGATACGGTTTAGGTATATGTTTTTTCATACAAGAAAGGCGAACCATTTGGCTCGCCTTTCTTGTTATGAATGAATGTTGATCACTGCGATTATTTTGCTGCAGTTTTTGCACCGTAAGTTGCAGCTAACTTTAATGCTTCGTAAGCATTTACGATACCACCACTGATACATAAATCAGAGAAAGGAACTGAAACAGATTCTGCATCTTCCTCATCACCTTTTTTGTAAGAAACATTGTGGTTCACTTTTGTTACTGATTTAACAATGATTTCTTTTACCTGCGCAGCAGATAATTTTGGATAATATGAACGAATTAATCCCGCTAAACCAGCCACAACAGGAGAGGCCATACTGGTTCCGTTAAGGTTTTTATATTTAGAACCTGGAACAGTAGAATAGATCTGCACACCAGGAGCAAAAACATCAACCTGTGTTTTACCAAAGTTTGAAAAACTTGCTTTTAAAGTTTCATCATCTTTCGGGCCAGAAGCACCAACGGTAATCCATGAGGCAATTGTCTTCGCATCTAAATCTTTGTGGTTAGGGAAGTTATTTTCTTTGTCAATGTCTTTATTTTCGTTACCGGCAGCCTGAACAATTAAAACATCTTTCGATGCGGCATACTTCATGGCTTCATTAACCACGGCTTTGTCCCAGCTATATGCTTTACCAAAACTCATGTTAATTACTTTTGCGCCATTATCTACCGCGTAACGGATGCCATTAGCTACATCTTTATCACGCTCATCTCCATTAGGTGTACAGCGAACGCCCATAATGGCAATATTGTCTGCCACACCCATGATACCCAGCTTGTTTGTTCTATCGGCAGCGATGATACCCGCAACGTGAGAACCATGCATGGCATCAGGACCTGCAACGTCATTATTTCCGTAAAATTTCTCTTTAGGATCATTTGGATTATCGCCAACGATTGCACGAGGATCGTAGTCAACATTTAGATTGTACTCCGCCTGACGGGTGTAGTAATCATAACCCTCTTTAATTTGATCTTCGTAAAAATCTGCAAAGCTTCCTTTTTCGAGTTGTTGAACTAAGATACCCTGAATGCGTCCTTCTATATCAGAAGATGGTTTGAAGTTTTTGAAATCTTCCAGCGTAGGGTTCTCTTTGCCAATTTTCTTTACAACTGCGTCTAAAGCATTTTTGAAACCGGAAATTCCAGCCAAACCTTGTTTGGCTTCTGCCAGTTGTTTTTCCAAATCAGCTCTTCTGGCTTTAAATGCTTCATAATCTGCTTTGTCTTTTTCTGCTACATTTGCATCAGTAGTATTTGCAAAACGGGTTTGATCGCGGCGAACTAAACGGGTTAATTCCAGGGTTTCAAAGTTAATTGATTCCTTTGGGCCACCAATAAAATTCCATCCGTGAATATCATCAGCATATCCGTTTTTATCATCATCCTTTCCGTTGCCTGCAATTTCTTTGGCGTTCACCCACATGATTCTTTTTAAATCTTCATGTGTTGCTTCAACGCCACCGTCATTTACAGCTACAATAACTTTGGTCGATTTCTTACCTTTTAAAAGTTCTTTATATGCTTTTTCAGTACTGATACCAAACGTTGAATCAGTTCTTAAATCAAGGTTTTGCCAATTTGCTTTCTGCGCATTCGCTATAAATGGAACCGCACTCACTACAGCAACGCTAAGCAGCGCTTTAAAAATTTTACTCTTATTCATTTACTTATTTTTGTATTAAACGTCGAAAGTTAATTTTAATTTTTTTCATTCCTATAAAATGTATTAAAAATGATGCTTTTCACACATTTCCTAAAATAAAAATCCCGACCAGCTTAATGATCGGGATTTTTGTCAGTTATTTATATCACAATTATTTTAAGCTTGAGGCAATCTCTTTCGCAGCAACATCATGCCCTTCAATTACCTTTAAAGTTTTTGTAGCCCAGCTTTTTAGTGAAGCATCACGATTTTGAGCACCATCTTTAAAAAGTGTTATTGTTTTTTCATGGTCAGTAACCATCATGTCAATGTAATGCTTGTCAAAAGAAGCACCGGTCATTTTTTTCATCTCGTCCAGATGAATCTGATCTTCAGCAGGTAAAGCATCTGGAGTAATTACTTTTTTCTCTACTGCGAGTGCTTTAAGTTCAGTATTGGCTTTAGTATGATCGGCCAGCATTTGAGCAGCAAAATCTTTAACTTTTTGACTCGACGCATTTTTTGCTGCAATTTTAGCAGCTTCAACTTCCATAATGCCACCAACTGCAGCTTTTCTTAAAAAGGTAGCTCCAGCTTCATCTAGTCCCGATTGTGTACTTTCGGCCCCTGTAACATGGTTGCCATTAACCATATTTGTATCGCCCGCAACACTGTCTTTTGTAGTTGCCGATTTTTTATCTGCGATTTGACAGGCCTGGAAACTTACCGTAAATGCAATTGCTGTAGATAGCAGAAATATCTTTTTCATGTGGATTCAATGTTTTGATGTGTATTGAAAACACGTAACCCAGAAAAAGGTTTTTGAATTAATCTTCAGCAGGTGCTGTGTAGGCATTAGGGATAACGATTCCCATTTGTCGTTCAGGATTTTGAATTGGCGAGAACCCAAACTGCTCATACAAACCATGGGCATCCAAAGTGGCCAATTGATAACGCCGCAAACCTTGAAGATCGGGATGGAAAATCATAAATGAAATTAGCTTTTTTGACAATCCCTGACCACGATAATCGTTCTCAATATAAACATCACAAAGCCATCCAAAGGTGGCTTTATCTGTGATCCAGCGGGCAAAACCAATTTGCGTATTGTCTTTATAGATGCCAAAACAAAGTGAATTTTCAATTGATCTTCGAACAGTATCTAAAGAAATATTTTTTGCCCAGTAAGATTCTGTGCTCAAATAGTGATGAATGGAATCAACTTTAAGCAATTCCTTATTATCTGAAAATATAAATCCGTTTTCGCTTATTTCCATTATTGGTTAATCTGTAAATGATAAACTATTATTTGAGCTAATAATAGCTTATCAAATTAATTATTAGTTGCGCATATTAATGAACTGTAATGGCTGATCAAAATCCTCGCCACGGCATAAAGAGATAACCGCTTGCAAATCATCAATCTTCTTCGCAGTTACACGCACCTGATCATCCATTATGGAAGGCTGTACTTTTAAACCACTGGCTTTTATTTTAGCAACCACTTTCTTAGCAGCTTCTTTATCAAGCCCTTCCTTAATGGTTATTTCTTTGCGGATCATGTTGCCGGAAGCAATGGTCTCTTTTCCAAAATCCAAACTTTTAGGATCTAAATTTTGTTTCATCATTCTGGAAATGATAGAACCTTCAATGGCTTTCAAACGCATATCGTCTTCGGTAACGATGGTTACCACATTGGTTTTCTTATCCAGTTCGATAGTACTTTTTGAGCCATTAAAATCAAACCTGTTTAAGATTTCTTTTTTAGCGTTATTAATTGCATTATCAAGGGTTTGGGCATCAACTTTACTTACAATATCAAAAGAAGGCATGTTTTTAGCTTTAAATTAAAAAATTAAGTAGATTTAGTTGAAAATAAATCTCTCACACAAAAAAACGAAAAATAATATGAAAACCACTAAAGCGAAGTCTCAAAAAAAAGCCACCAAAAAAGAAGCTGCAAAACAACTAGAGCAATCTATTACTGCACAATTTTTAGATGTAATAAAAAGTTTAGGGCATGACGCCTCAGAGATTAGTACCGAGGTGGCCAAGGCAAGCAAACGTGTCGCAAAAAAACTCACAAAAAAATTCACGGTGATTAAAGCAGATGTTGGACATAAAATTGATGATTTATTAAAATCCTCAAAATCAAAAGCAAAGGAAGCGAAAAAACCAGTAGTTAAAACGATAAATAAAGCCGATAAATCTGCTGCCAAGGTGGTTAAAAAGGCTGTCTCCAAGGCGAAACCAATAGTTCAAAGTGTTAAAGTTGCAGCGATTGCTTCTGAAGATAAAGTTGAAAAAGTGTTGGCTAAACCAGTTGAGAAGATTAAAGAGACAGCCGCAAAAGCAGCATCTGCAATTAAACCCAAAGCTGCTGCCGTAAAAAATAATGCTACTAAAAAAACAGACGCTACAACTACGGCCAAAGCTCCGGTTAAAAGAACAGTTAGCAAAACGGCTTCTGCAGCTAAACCTAAAACACCATCCGTTAAACAAGTGGAAACCAAAACTACTGAAGCAAAAGATGATGCAAGTAAAGCTGAGGCTAAAACAGCTATACCCGCTAATAAATCAAAAAGTATTAAAAGCTTGCCTAAAAAACTGCTTTAAACATTTTTAATAAGTATAGAAAATGAAACAATTTGTTAACGTGAACACCGTCATTTGTTAACATCAATTTAACAAATTAATTTGCAGATTTGAGCATCCCTGTTACGCAGGGATTTTTATTTTTTTTAATGAGCAAGAAGAAAATTCCATTTTTAAACAGAGAGATAAGTTGGTTGTATTTCAATGATCGGGTTCTGCAGGAAGCGGCCGATGAAAGCGTCCCACTTATTGAAAGGATTAAGTTTTTATCTATATTTTCTTCAAACCTGGAGGAGTTTTATCGAGTTCGGGTCGCCACCATGTCGAGGCTTACTAATTTAAATGATAAAGCAAAGGCATTATTAGGCTATAATCCGAAAAAGATCCTCAATGAAATTAAAAATATTGTTGTTAAACAGGAGCGAAAGTTTGATTTGTTATTTCAGGCTACCTTAATAAATGAATTGGCTCAAAACAGGATTTTCATTTTAAATGATACGCAATTAAATGTAAGCAGGGGCGAGTTTGTGAAAAATCACTTCCGCGATAAAATCCTTTCTAACCTGGTTCCGATCATGCTGGATATGGATAAGCCGTTTCCGGAGCTAAAAGACCGTTACCTCTACTTTTTCGTTAAGTTGTCAAAAAAAGATACCAAGGTAAGGGAAAAGTATGCCTTAATTGAGATTCCCCCTAATTTACCCAGATTTTTAGTCTTACCAGAAACCAATGATTTAAAATTCATCATTTTAGCAGAAGATATTATTCGCTACTGTCTGGACGATATTTTCTACGTTTTTACTTATGATCATTTAGAAGCTTACTCTATCCAGCTTACGCGTGATGCCGAACTCGATATTGATAAAAATATTGATGATAAGTTTATTGAAGATTTAAAAAACAGCCTGGAAAAACGCAAAAAAGGAAAACCAATGCGTTTACTTTACGATTCCGCAATGCCTTTGAATATGCTCACGGTATTAGTAAACAAGTTAAAATTAGACGCCGACAGCCTAATTCCAGGTAATAGCTATCACAAATTTGGAGATTTTATTGCCTTTCCAAATGTGGGGAAGAAAGAACTGGAGTATGCACCAAATATTCCATTGAAAGTACATGATTTACCACGAACGCAAAGTGTTTTTAGTAGAATTGCCCTTCGTGATTATTTGGTAAACCTTCCTTATCAATCCTATGACTACATTATTCTGTTTTTACGTGAAGCAGCGATCGATCCTAAAGTAACAGAAATTCAAATTACATTATATAGGCTTGCAGAAAACTCTAAAGTAATAAACGCCTTAATTAATGCCGCTAAAAATGGAAAATCCGTATCAGTGGTGTTAGAATTAAAAGCCAGGTTTGATGAACAGGCCAATATTTACTGGACAAGTCGTTTAATGGAAGAAGGTGTTAAAGTTAATTATGGGTTAACTGATTACAAAGTGCATTCGAAAATTTGCCTGGTGAAGCGGATGGAGAAAGAAAAACCGGTGTACTATGCTAATTTAGCTACCGGTAACTTCAACGAGAAAACGGCAGGTTTATATTGCGATCACAGTATTTTCACAGCGAAAAAAGAAATTACGAATGATTTGGTAAAGTTATTTGATGCCTTGAGCAAGCGAACGGTAACCAAAGGATTTAAGCATTTAATTGTTTCCCCGTTAGAAAGTCGTTCAAAGCTCATCAATTTTATCAACCGCGAAATTAGAAATGCTAAAGCCGGAAAGTTGGCTTATATTATGCTAAAAGTAAATAGTTTAGCAGATGAAGGCATCATTTCGAAATTGTACGATGCGAGTAATGCCGGTGTTAAAATTCAGCTGATTGTTCGCGGTATTTGCTGTCTGGTTCCCGGAGTGAAAGGCTTCAGTGAAAACATTACGGCCATCAGTATCATCGATAAATTTTTAGAGCACGCCCGGGTTTACATTTTCAGTAACAATGGCAAAAACGATATGTATCTTTCTTCTGCTGATTTAATGAGCCGCAATTTTGAGCATAGGGTAGAAGTGGGTTTCCCGGTATTAGATTCAGATGTAAAACAAGAAATTCAGGATATCATTGATTTACAGTTGCAGGATAACACGAAATCTCGCCAGATTAATGCAGCAAACAATAACAAATACCACAAAAACAGGCTCAGTAAAAAAATCAGAGCACAGGTAGATATTTACAACTATTTAAAAACCAAGCACCAATCATAATGTTAAGATACGCAGCGATAGATGTGGGATCGAATGCCGTTAGGCTGCTCATAGCCGATATCAGCAAACGGGATGGAAAATATAAATACAAAAAAAATACGTTAATCAGGGTTCCACTGCGTTTAGGCGACGATGCTTTCTTGGATCATCATATTTCTGAACGGAAAGCAGGTGATTTGATTAAAACGATGGCTGCTTTCAAAGGTTTAATGGATGTTTATCATGTTTCAGAATATCTGGCCTGCGCAACTTCAGCCATGCGGGAGGCCGGTAACGGACAGGATATTGTCAAACAAATTAAAGCACAAACGGATTTAACGCTCGAAATTATTGAAGGTCAGCGTGAAGCCAATATTATATACGCTAACCACATTGAAGAAGATCTGGACGAAAACAAAACCTATTTGTATATTGATGTAGGCGGTGGTAGTACAGAACTTTCCGTTTTTGTAAAAGGTGTGCCGGAAGCATCCAGGTCGTTTAATATTGGAACCATCCGTATGCTCGACAACCAGGACAAGGAAGAAACTTGGGACGAAATGAAAGAATGGGTGAAGGAACATACCAAATCACAAAAACATTTGGCGGCAATTGGGACCGGTGGAAACATTAATAAACTTTTTAGAATGAGCGATGAGAAAGACGGGGCGCCGATGTCTATTCAAAAACTCAATGCACTTTACAATAAGCTCACCAGCTATTCTTTAAAAGAACGTATTCATGAACTTGGCTTAAATCCCGATCGTGCCGATGTAATTATTCCTGCAAGTGAGATTTATTTAACCTTAATGAAATGGACGGGTATAAAGCAAATTTATGTGCCCAAGGTTGGTATGGCAGATGGTATTATTAAACTGCTCATCGAAGAGAAACTGGATCAGGCATGATGATTTCCTTCGTAAGCGAGTTTTAAAAAATACATCACTTCATCGTTGAAATCTTCGACATTGTAAATCCTGAGGTGATGGTTAAACTGATTAGTTCCTGGTACATTTGCAATCTTGCTGAAGCATAACTGATTGTCAAAAGGCTGATTGAAAGGTAATACGATATGAATAAAGTTCTTACCCAATTGCGTAACATAAGCAAACTTCACTGTCGACTGTAATGCGATCATTGTTTTTGTGGCTTTAACCTCAAACACTCCCAAAGTATTCAGTTCATCAATAAAAAAACGGAATAAACTCAAGGTATATTCCGTTTTTCCATTTAAAAATTCTTTTAACTGATAAGCCATTTTATTCTTCTAACAGTCTCGTTGCAGCTTCATCAGTAAAAAAAGTAAGCTTTCCGTCAATGGGATCAATTAACTGAGATGGATATTGATCAAAGTCTTTTTGCTCATCGCCAATTACATGTTTGATCGCTTCCGCTTTGTTTTCGCCAAAAACTAAAAAAGCTACATTTTCAGCTTTATTAATTAAAGGTGCAGTAAAACTGATGCGATAAGTATTTAATTTTTCTACAAAAACCGAAGCCACGTTCACTTCTTCGTCCTTTACTAAAGTAGTATGAGGAAAAATAGAAGCAGTATGTGCGTCATCGCCCATACCTAAAAGAATCAGGTCGAAAACAATATCTTCACCTTTAAAATGTTTATCGATCGATTTTTTATATTCAATTGCGGCCTTTTCAGGAGCAAGGGTGGTATTCACATAAAATATGTGGTCATCTTTGATATTTAATGGATCAAGCAAAGTTTTCTTCGCCATTAAGCCATTGTAATTTTCATCTTCAGCAGCCACATTACGCTCATCACCAAAAAAGAAATACACTTTTTCCCAGTCGATTCTGTGTTCACACTTCTCTGCCAAAAACTGGTAAAGCGCTTTTGGTGAGCTTCCACCAGTTAAAACGAAATTGAAACGGTCGTTTTCTTCAATGGAAAATTCTGCAATCTTAATGATGTAATCAGCAAGATCTTCAGTAAGCTCATCGAGCGTTTTGTAAATTAATAAATTCATATATCTAAAATATTAAACGTCATTGCGAGGCACGAAGCAATCTTATCAATTAATTCCCGGGAAATAGATTGCTTCGTACCTCGCAATGACGAGTAGTTTATTATTCTTTATTTTTCAGTGGCAAATTAAACCAGTGGAAACCATCTCTTGCAATAAGCGCTTCGGCTTCTTCCGGACCCCAACTATCAGCAGGATAGTTCGGGAAATTAATAGATTTTTTACTTTCCCAGGTATTTAAAATTGGCATCACCAGTTCCCAGGCAGCTTCTACCTGGTCGCCACGCATAAATAACGTTTGATCACCCATCATGGCATCAAGCAATAAGGTTTCGTAAGCCTCAGGTGTGTCACCTTCGTAAGTTCCTTTATAGTCAAAAACCATATCAACCGGATTTAAAACCATATCTAAACCTGGTCTTTTTGCCTGCACCTGCATACGAATGCTCATTTCTGGCTGAATGCTGATAACCAATCGGTTTTGTTGCCAGTTTTCGGTAACACCAGATGAGAAAATCTGATGCGGAACATCTCTAAACTGAATAGTAATTAATGATGACGTTTGATTTAGACGTTTTCCCGTTCTTAAATAGAAAGGAATGCCTTGCCATCTCCAGTTATCAATATGGAATTTTACCGCAGCAAATGTTTCTGTATTGGAATGAGGATCTACACCTTTTTCCTGGCGGTAACCTGGAACTTCTTTTCCTTCTACCCAGCCTTTGCTGTATTGGCCACGAACGGTATGGAAACGAATATCTTCAGCAGAGAAAGGACGCATTGCCCTTAAAACTTCTACCTTGCGGTTTCTGATTTCATCGGCATCGAAGTTGATTGGTGCCTCCATTCCGATTAAACATAACAGCTGCAGCAAGTGATTTTGAATCATATCGCGTAATGCACCAGCGCCTTCATAATAACCGCCACGATCGGCAACGCCCAATTGTTCCGTTACGGAAATCTGTACATGGTCGATATATGATCGGTTCCATAGTGGTTCAAATAAAGCATTCGCAAAACGGAAAGCCATCATGTTTTGAACGGTTTCTTTGCCAAGATAATGGTCAATACGGTAAATCTGCTTCTCTGTGAAAATTGTACTTAGCAGGGCATTGAGTTCCTTTGCTGAATCTAAATCATGGCCAAAAGGTTTTTCAATTACAATTCTGCTGTTATCATCTGTTTGCGTGATTTTATATTTTTGCAGGCATTCAGCAATAATCGGGAAGAAGTTAGGCGCTACAGCCAGGTAAAAAATCACCTGTGTTTCTTTACCGTATTCTTTTTTATACTGATCTACCGAAGCTTTTAAGTTTTCGAAAGTTTTCGGATGGGCAAAATCAGTAGGGCAATAGTGAATGGTATTCCCAAAATCATCCCATTTATCTTTCTTTACTTTTCCTGTTCTAGAAAATTCATTTACAGCATCTTCTAAAGCACTTTTATAGGTATCATCCGTAAATTCAGTTCTGCCTGTACCAATAATTGCAAACTGCTCAGGCATGTAACCCTCAATAAATAAGTTGTATAAAGCAGGAGCTAACTTTCTTTTATTTAAATCACCCGTACCACCAAATATTACGAATACTGTTGGATTTAATGCGGTTTTGGTTTTCATTTTATATTGAAATTCTTAATCAAATTTATTATGATAATTTATTCCAGTCAGCATGGAAAACGCCGTCTTTATCTATGCGTTCAAAGGTATGTGCACCAAAGAAATCTCTTTGAGCCTGAATTAAGTTAGAAGGCATTCTAGCCGTGGTAATCGTGTCAAAATAAGTTAGGGTAGAAGCAAAAGCTGGAATACCAATGCCTGCATTGATACAAGCTGAGATGGTTTTCCGGGTGCCATTGAGGGTAGATTTGATGATGTCTTGAATTCCTCCGTCACCAAATAAATGTTCTAATGAGTTGTTTTTATCGTAAGCCTGATAAATATCTTCTAAAAATTTAGCCCTGATGATACAGCCACCACGCCAGATTTTAGCAATTTCCTGCAACTGGAGATCATATTGATATTCTTTAGATGCCTGAACCAATAAATGCATGCCCTGAGCATAAGCACTGATCATAGAAAAATAGAAAGCATTTTCCAGATCATCAACAGAAACATCAATTTTGTTCTCTTTCTTGCCATAAGCTTCTTCTAAAGAAACTCTTAAAGCTTTGAATTTTGATAAATCGCGGTTAGAAACAGCCTCATTAATGGTAGGAACAGGCAATTGTAGCTCCATAGAAACTTCTGATGTCCATTTGCCGGTACCTTTTGAACGTGCTTCGTCTTTAATCTGATCTAATAAGTCGTTCTGTGTTTCAGTATCTTTAAACAGGAAGATTTCTGCTGTAATTTCCAAAAGGAAAGATTGCAGGCGACCTTCATTCCATTTTTTGAAAACCTGATATATTTCTGCGTTTGAATATCCTAAACCATTTTTTAGTACTCCATAAACTTCAGCAATAAGCTCCATAATGGCATATTCAATACCATTATGCACCATTTTTACAAAGTGACCGGAAGCACCAGGACCAATATAGGTTACACATGGATCACTACCTACTTTCGCTGCAACAGCATCAAAAACTTCTTTAACCACATTGTAAGCCTGTTTATCGCCGCCTGGCATCATACTAGGACCGAAACGGGCACCTTCTTCACCCCCGGAAATTCCCATTCCGAAGAAATGTAGGCCTTCTTTTTCCAGCTCATCAACTCTACGATTGGTGTCAGTAAAATGAGAATTTCCACTATCAATAATGATATCTCCTTTACTTAACAATGGTTTTAATTCGGCAATAACACTATCTACGATTGGTCCGGCAGGAACTAATAAAATTAACGTTCGTGGAGTTTGTAAACTACTGATAAAAGCCTGAATATCATCATAACCTTTTAAGTTATGCGCTTTTCCCTCTTCTTCAAGTTTGGCAATCATTTTATGATCTTTATCATAACCTGTTACAGAGAAACCTTTATCGGCCATGTTTAACAATAGGTTGCGGCCCATGGTGCCTAACCCTATCATTCCCAATTTGTAATTTTTAGACTCGTTATTTGACATTTTTTGCTTTTTTGCTTGTAACCCAAAATTAGGGTTTACATTTTAATATTAGAGATGCTGTTGTTAATTGATTGTAATAAAAAACCATCAATAGTGTAGTTTTTACACTTTCGGGTTAACCGTAAAGATATTGTATTTGTCGGCTAATTTCCAAAGCTTCGCACCGCCCTTTATTCCATCTCTATTGGTTACCAGCTTAATATTATCATCCAGTTTAAAATCGATTTCTTTGGAATTACCACCTCCGATATAAAGGAAATCATAATTAAAAACTGTTTTATAAGTTTCAATTACCTTCTTTAAGCGTTTGTTCCAACGCTCACCTCCGATTTTTTCGAAAGCCTTATTGCCAATATAGTCATCATAATCTTCATCTTTATTTAAGGGAAAATGAGCCAATTCTAAATGGGGCAGAAGCTCTCCATCAAATAAAAGCGCCGTACCAAAACCTGTTCCAACGGTAAAAACAATCTCAAAACCTTTTCCTTCAACCACACCTAAGCCCTGTTGATCGGCATCATTTACCAATCGTACCGGTTTGTTTAAAGCGTTTGAAACACGTTGAGCCAAATCAACATTAGCCCATTTGTTTTTAGCCAAATTAGGTGCTGTTTTCACAATTCCATTTTTTACATAACCAGGAAAACCAATGGAAACTCTGTTGAAGGTGTTTGGGATAGGTTTAATGAGTTCTTCAATACCAGTAACAATATCTTTCGGCGTTGCACCTTCAGGTGTTTTGCTCTTTAAATATTCTGATAACATGTTTCCGTTCTCATCCAGTAAAACTGTTTTGATGCTGGTTCCGCCAATGTCTATAGATAAGATGTTAGTCTGCTCGGTGCTATTTTGTGCCGCCATATTTATTTTATTATGCTATAACTGATTTTTACAAATTAATAGAATCAAAAAACATAAAACGAATAGAAAGTAAGATAATTTAAAATAGTAAACTACAAAATCTATGTAATTAGTAGAATATTATTAAGTTTGTGACGTTATCTTCAAAACAGAAAATTAAAGATTATGGGCTTAAACTACCTCGCATTTGCTATTCCTGCTTTTTTCATCTTTGTATATATCGAATATAAAATAGCCCAAAATCAAAAAAGAACAACAATTTTTAAATACGAAAGCACAGTAGCCAATTTCAGTATCGGTATTGCTGAGCGATTGCTTAATCTGTTTATTGCGGCCAGTTTTTATCAACTGTATGATTGGGTTTATCGCAATTATGCGCTTTTCGATATATCTTCGGCATGGTATGTATGGGTATTGATACTGCTTGCAACAGATTTTGTTTGGTACTGGTATCATCGCTTAGGCCACGAAATCAATTTTTTATGGGCAGCGCATATTGTTCATCACCAAAGTGAAGAATTTAATTTATCTGCTGCCGCAAGAATAACAACCTTCCAGGCATTATTCAGAAATATTTTCTGGTGCGTTTTGCCATTTGTAGGCTTTCACCCAACGATGATTATTACGATTCTATTGGTTCATGGTGCCTATTCATTTTTTACGCATACCCAGTTGGTTGGTAAGTTAGGCTGGCTGGAACATGTATTTATCACGCCTTCTTTGCACGGCGTTCATCATGCAAGCGATGAAAAATACCTCGATAAAAACTACGGTGATGTATTTGTGTTTTGGGATAAACTTTTCGGAACCTTTCAAACAGAAGAAGAACCACCTAAATTCGGGTTGACACATCCGTTGAAAAGCTACAGCTTTTTGTGGCAGCACTTCCATTACTACCTTGAAATAGGCGAGGCTTATAAACGTGCGAACGGCTTCAAGGCAAAATGGAATGCCCTTTTTGGTAGCCCTGCACTTATGGATCAAAATATCAGACCAATTTTAGAACGAAAATTTAGGCAGGATAAAATTAAACAACAATCTAAACCTCGTTTTAAGTTTTACTTGAATACGCAACTCATTATCGTTGTGGCGATGCTTACCGGATTAACATTATATTTTAACCTGATGAATATTACAGATCAGCTTGCTATATTATTTTTTATCATCATCACATTAATCAACATCGGAGCATTATTAGAACAACGCAAGTGGATTTACTATTTAGAGTGCTTTCGTTTGATACTTGTATTGGCTTATTTGTTTTACAGTTTTAATATTTTTGGCCTGGTAGTTTTCCCAATAGCTGCATTGATTTTTCTGGAAAGAACAATTTCTTTAAGTAAAATTTACATAAAATACGTATTTGCCTATCAAAGTATTAAGTAATGATGTTTCTTTAAGTTTCGATTATGTCAGCACATAAAAGTTACATTAAAAACTTTCATTATGTTTAATAACGTTATTTAATATTTAAATTATGTTTAAAAAAATTAAATGTAATTAAAATATTACTTTCTATTGTATTCTGATAAAATAAGAATGATACTTCAGGTTTTATGACTTAAAAGTAGTTTAATCGCTTATTGCGATCACTTTTAGTAGCCTGCTAATTTGATTAATTTTAATTTTCAACTTTCCATATCCGGCAAACCGAAATAATAAAACTGAAATAATTTTTCAGATTTTCATAAATTGTTTTTAGTTTCGATTTGTTTTACTAGATTTAATTATCGAAACCATTAAAAATGGTAAAACCAACAATTCGTAATTTTATGAGCGTCACCATCGTTTTTTAACAGTTGCTTAACATGGCCTTAATCTCTACAGCCTTACTTTGCCGCTAATCCGAAGACGAAATAAAACGAAAATTACTAATTATTGAAACCTAATAACCGGATATAATATGAACAAACTTTTTACTAGAACAAGTTCCATGTTTTGGCGTGGAATAAAAACTGGCGATGCAATCCCTAAGCATCTTCAGGCAGATGAAAAGAAATCGTTCCTTCAGGTAGCGAGCCATTCCTTTTCATTTTACATCAAAATTTTTCTACTTGGTATTTTTCTATCATCAACCTTAAGCGTGCTGGCACAACAGCCATCTCAACGGTTTGTAGTGAAAGGAAAAGTGCTGGATGATGAAGATGGGCAGCCGCTTGTAGGAACTACTATTAGTGATGGTGCTAAAAAGGTATTAGGGGTTACCAATGACAATGGAGATTTCTCTGTTACGCTTCAGGGAGCCGGATCAATTTCATTTAATATGGTTGGTTATACGGTTGTAACAAGAAGCATTAGCTCAAACCAAAACGGACTAACTATCCGCTTAAAATCATCAAACAGCCAGCTGAACGAGGTAGTAGTAACTGCTTTAGGGATTAAAAGGGATGAAAAGGCATTGGGTTATGCAACTACAACGGTAGATAGTACGCAACTAACCGAAGCGGTAGCCACTAACTGGACTGACGCCCTTTCGGGTAAGGTTGCGGGTTTAAATCTGGTAAGATCAAACAGTGGTCCTGGTGGTTCGAACAAAATTATATTACGTGGTGAGAATAACTTAACAGGCGATAATGAAGCCTTAGTTGTTGTAGATGGGGTTGTAGTAAGCAGCAGTGGCGGTCGCCGTACCGCAGCAACATCGGGAGGAGTTTACGGAACAGGAAGTGATAATATGCCTGCAGATTACGGAAGTACAATCAACGATATCAATCCGGAAGATATTGAAAGTGTAACTGTATTAAAAGGGCCTGGTGCATCAGCTTTATATGGTCAGCGTGGTGCAAACGGTGCGATTATTATCACGACCAAATCTGGAAATTCGAAACGTAAATCATTAGGGATTAAATTTACTTCAAATGGCTCATTCGAGGAAGTTAACCGTTGGCCTGACTTACAATATGAGTATGGTCAAGGGTTGGATGGAGCTTCGTATTATTCTTATGGAGCAAGTGCTGATGGTGCCAGTACCAGCGGAACAAGTTCTGCCTATGGTCCCCGCTTTGATCCGAGCTTAAGCTTTTTTCAATATGATGGTACAAGACAAAACGTAGGCTTAACGCGTACACCATGGGTACCTTACACCAATCAGATCAGAGAATTTTTCAGTAAAGGGGAGAACCTTACAAATACGTTGAGTGTAGATGGAAAACTTGGAAAAACAACGAATTTCCGTACATCTATTTCTAACCAAAGCAATACCTGGATCATTCCTCTTTCTGGAGTGGAACGTACCAATGCTTCATTATCGATTAACTCTGACATCACCAAGAAGTTGAAGTTAATGGCGAAGGTAAACTATGGTAACCGATATAGTGATAACCTGCCAGGCAATGGCTACGGAAACCAATCGATTATGTATTGGTTTATTTTCTGGCAGCCAAACGCCGATTTGGAATCAATTAGAAACTATTGGGTAAATGGTCAGGAGAATCGTTTAATCAAATATCCGTATAGCTCATTTCCAGAAAATCCTTATGCGGTTGTAAACGAATTTAAAAATAAACAACGCCGTAACAACGTTACCGGAAGCATTCAGTTAAGCTACCAGTTTACCAAAGAGTTAAGCTTGTTGGTAAGAACCAGTGTTGATTATGCAAAACAAAGACAAATGCAGGAACGTCCTTATGATGCGGGAAGTAAACTGATATTCGGATCTTACAGGGAGCAAAACAGCCATTCATCAGAAACAAACAGCGACTTCCTAATCCGATATGATAAAAAAGTAAGCAACGATTTTAGTTTCAATTTATCTGCAGGTGGTAGTCAGTTAAAAAACAGATATGACAGATCAGACATCAAGTGTGTACGT
>NZ_AJLG01000054.1 GCF_000258495.1 Pedobacter agri PB92 | reverse complement strand
ACGTACACACTTTCAAATCGAATACATCAAATAAAATGATGTAGATTCCTATGGCAGCTTTTTGACCCTGCTCATCCAATCCATCCCAAGTTAAATTCCCGTTTGTTCCAATGGTTTGGTTTTTCAATAAGCGTTTTACTAATTGTCCCTTGTCAGAATAAATATTAACAGTGGCTAAACTTGCAGGCTGATCAAGCTGATACTCCAGCGTCATAACGTCTTCAAAACGATCTCCATCCGGAGAAAATGTTTTTGATACCAAACGGGCGTAATTTTCATTACCACTCTTTTCCTGGGAATTTTTATAAGTTGGTGTTGCAAAACCTACGGTAGCCGCCGCAGACCTAAAGTTACCTGGCTCATTTGAATCGAGCGAAAACGAAACACGCTCCAGTGAAATCCCATCTTCATCCTGGATTAAGGGGTGATGAATTTTCGCATTGTAATTTAATCTGTCCAGCACCTGGTTATTACTCAATAAAATAACTGAGCCCTTATCGTTATTGAAAGCGGGCAAACTGCTAATCTGAGCAAACTGATTTGGAAACTTAACCTGATAATTTAATTTGATATTTGCCTGATTGGTCGTAATTACCCAATAACTTCCCGGAGCAATCATCAGTTTTGCTGACGAAACATTCTTAATATTAGCGGGCTCGCCAGCAGTATTTGCATTGGCCAGTTGTAGTTCTTTTAAATCAATATCATGACCTGAATTATTGTAAATCTCTACAAAATCAACACCTCCCGTTCTGGGATTGAATAAAACTTCTGAAATTAAAATATCGCCTTTACTGATTATTTTTAGCGCAGGCCGAACCTTTTGATTTTTAATTTCAAAAAAATTATAACAAAAGCTTATTGGAGAGGATGTGCATATACCACCTGTTTCCTTTCTAGTTTCAATCGAAGGAGTAAAAATAATGGATGCAATTTTAATGGGTAACAATAGGGATATAAGCGTAATTTTTACCATATTTGGGCTTATATCAAATGTTTAATAAATATAATAATTAAAAATTAAAATGAAAGTAGCAGTTGTAGGTGCAACCGGATTGGTTGGTACCGTAATGTTAAAAGTATTGGAGGAAAGAAATTTTCCCTTAACAGAGTTGATTCCCGTAGCTTCAGAAAAGAGTGTTGGTAAGGAAATTACTTTTAAGGGTAAGAAGTTCCCAATCGTTAGCATGGATACTGCAATTGGCATGAGACCGGATATTGCTTTGTTCTCTGCTGGTGGAAATACTTCATTGGAGCATGCACCACGTTTTAAAGAAGCAGGCACTACTGTCATCGATAACTCTTCGGCATGGAGAATGGACCCTGCGATTAAATTAATCGTACCAGAAGTAAATGCACACGAACTTTCTATCGACAACAAAATTATTGCCAACCCAAACTGTTCTACCATTCAGATGGTTGTGGTTTTAAAACCTTTACACGATAAATATAAAATCAAACGCGTAGTGGTTTCCACTTACCAATCGGTTACTGGTACAGGTGTTAAAGCCGTTGAACAATTAATGAACGAACGTAGTGGTGTTGATGGGCCAAAAGCTTATCCATACGAAATTGATTTAAACGTACTGCCACACATCGACGTTTTCATGGAGAATGGTTATACAAAAGAAGAAATGAAGATGGTGAAGGAAACGAACAAAATTATGAGCGATGACAGCATTAAAGTTACTGCAACAACCGTTCGTATTCCGGTAATGGGCGGTCACTCAGAATCAGTAAACATCGAATTTGAAAACGAATTTGATTTAGCTGAGGTTCGCAGCGTTTTAGAAAAATCACCGGGGGTAATCGTTGTTGATGATGTAGCAAACTTAAAATACCCAATGCCAAAAGATGCGCATGAAAAAGATGAGGTTTTTGTAGGTCGTATTCGTAGAGATGAATCGGCACCGAAAGCTTTAAACCTTTGGATTGTTGCCGATAACTTACGCAAAGGTGCTGCAACAAATGCAGTTCAAATTGCAGAATACCTGATTCAGAAAGAATTGGTGTAATACTTATACGTCCTCCTGAGCTTAGTTCAGCATGACGCCAGGATTAATAAAAGTGGTGTGTTTGTTACACATCACTTTTTTTATTTAATTTATTTTTACAATATGAAGTTTTTAAAGGCCGCAATATTTCTCATTCTTCTCTCCATAAATTGTTTTGCCCAAAATAGAATTCTAAACCTCGAAAAAGCTTTTAATAATTTATTAGCTGATGAACAGGCCAAACATGCAATTACATCGCTTTGCGTTTTGGATGCCAATACCGGAAAGACGCTTTTTGCCAAAAATGAGCAAATTGGTCTGGCTACGGCATCAACTTTAAAAACAATAACCGCAGCAACCGCCTTCAGTATTTTAGGTAAAGATTTTCAGTTTCAAACAACGCTGGCATATTCGGGGAATATTGCTGCTGACGGAACATTAACCGGAAATTTAATTATTATTGGTAGTGGCGACCCGACTTTGGGTTCATGGCGATACCAAAATAAAGAAAATGCAGTTTTAACACAGTGGGTTTCGGCCATTCAAGCTGCAGGAATTAAAAAAATTGAGGGTGCTATTATTGGCGATGACCGCATTTTTGGCAGCCAGACAACGCCCGAAGGCTGGGTTTGGCAAGACATTGGAAATTATTACGGTGCAGGCACTTCTGGTTTAGCCTGGCGGGAAAATCAGTTTGACATCCATTTACGTCCTGGATCGGGTACAAACGATCAGGTGAGAATTGTAAAAACGGTTCCTGAAACTCCGTATGTGCAAATTGTAAATGAATTAAAAACTGGGGCAGCTGGAAGTGGAGACAGAACGTATGCCTTTCTGCCACCTTATAGCAATGTGGCTTACCTACGTGGCACCTGGGGAATGGGCATTTCGAAACCAGGAATTTCCGTAGCAACGCCTGATCCTGCTTTTGATTGTGCCTATCGTTTGCAGGATACGTTGAAAAGACTCGGCATATCCAGCAGCCAGCAAGCGACAACAGCCAGATTAATGGCATTAACCAATCAAGCTGTAGCATCACCAACCCGAAAAATAAGCACCATCAGTTCACCTACCTTAAGTGAAATTTCCTACTGGTTTTTGAAAAAGAGTATCAATTTATATGGTGAAACATTGCTTAAAACCATTGCCTTGAAATCAGGAAAGACCGCAACAACTTCAAAAGGTGCTGAAACAGAGGTTAATTATTGGGCAAACAAGGGAATTGATAAATCGGCTTTAAACATCATAGATGGAAGCGGGTTATCTCCTGGTGATCGAATAACTACTTTGGCTATGGCCAATATCTTATTTCAAATTCAGAAAGAAAACTGGTTTACTGATTTTTATAAAGGTTTGCCAGAATACAACGGCATGAAAATTAAAAGTGGTACCATTAATGACGTTTCTGCATTTGCAGGTTACCATACCGATACCGCCGGAAACAAATATATAATTGTGATTAACATTAATAATTACAGCGGTAGTGGCATCAATAAAAAATTATTTAGAGTTTTAGATGAGTTGAAATAAAGCGAAATCATTATTTAAATTCGAAGCCGTTGAAGGATTTTTTAAACTTTAGAAATCAGGATAATTCCATGTTAAAAAGATTGGTATTACTTTTTATGCTACTCCCGCTGACTTTAGCCGCTCAGGTTAATGTTATGTTGAGCGTTCATGTTCCAAACAAAACAGAAGATAGCTTATTTGTAGCAGGGAATTTTAACGATTGGAACCCAAAATCTAAAGCTTTTAATTTGAAGCGGAAGGATGACTCGACTTATGTTATTTCGCTGAATTTGCCAAAGGAAATCCACGAATTTAAAATTACCCGCGGGAGTTGGGAAACGGTAGAATGCCAGATAAATGGCAAACCTATTGCAAACAGAACTTTAAACTTAAATGTTGATACCAATATGGATTTAAGGGTAGCCAGTTGGTCAGATCATTTTAAACAGGTGAAAGAGGTGTATCATTTCGGCGACCATGTTCACATTGTTGATTCCGCCTTTTTTATACCACAACTGAACAAGCATCGCCAGGTTTGGATTTACTTACCGAAAGGCTATGCAAAATCAAAAAAGAAGTATCCGGTGATTTATATGCATGATGGTCAAAATCTGTTTCATGCAAATCCTCCACGTGCTGATGAATGGGCGGTCGATTCGGTTGTGGACAGTTTGATTCGCGAAGGTTCGAAAGAAATGATTATTGTAGGCATCAATCATGGTGAGAAAGATCGGCTGAAAGAATATAATCCCTGGGATAGTCAATATGGTAAAGGTGAAGGCAAGGAATATGTTTCGTTTCTGGTAGAAACTTTAAAGCCTTTTATCGATTCAAAATACAGAACTTTGAAAGATGCTAAGAATACTTCCATTGCTGGTAGCTCAATGGGTGGATTAATTTCTATGTATGCCATAGCAGCACATCCAAAAGTTTTTGGTTCGGCAGGCATTTTCAGTCCCGCCTTCTGGCTTGCGCCAAACATTTACACTGAGCTAAATGAAAAACTTGTTGCCTTAAAAAACAGTAAGATCTTTTTCGTAGCCGGCGATAAAGAAGGTCCGGCAATGGTTCGGGATATGAAAAAGGTTCATGATCTACTAAATCCCGACGGTGACAATAAGAACGTTGTACTACTAGAGAAAGCGGATGGTAAACATACTGAATGGTTCTGGCATCGGGAGTTTGTGCAGTTTTATCAGTTTATTGCGAGATAAACAAGCATTCAATTCGAGCGAATATTTAGTACAAATAGGTTAGCTTTCTTAAATTTGAAGATCACTTACATTATCACTCCTACTTTGAAGATCAAGTTTACCATTTTTCTGCTCCTCACCTATTTTGCAAGTTCAGCACAGGTATTGAAAAAACGTACTACCTTACTGATGGGCAGCAAGTTTGAAATTACCATTGTTGCAAAAGATTCAGAAACCGCATCAAGAAACATCGACAGTGTTATTGCGGAGATTACAAGAATTGAATATTTAATCTCAGACTGGAAGCCTGAAACTCAAATCTCTGAAGTAAACAGAAATGCAGGCATCAAACCGGTAAAGGTTGATCAGGAAGTTTTTGAGCTGACCAAAAGAGCGCTTCATTTATCTACAATTACCAATGGCGCATTTGACATCAGTTTTGCAGCAATGGATCGGATCTGGAAGTTTGATGGCTCAATGACAGAAATGCCAACTGCCGAAGCTATTAAGAAATCTGTTGAGAAAGTTGGTTACCAAAATATCATTTTGGATAGCCTGAACAACACTATATTCTTGAAATTACCCGGAATGAAAATCGGTTTTGGTGCCTTGGGTGAAGGTTATGCAGCAGATCGATGCCGCGATATGATGTTGGCAAAAGGAATCAAAGCAGGTATTGTGAATGGATCAGGTGATATGAGCAGCTGGGGTAAACCGCCCAAAGGAAAAAATTGGGTAATAGGAATTACAAATCCTTTTCAGAAAGATAGTCTTTATGCTATTGTCCCACTTAAAAATGGCGCAGTGGTTACTTCCGGGAGCTATGAAAAGTTTGTGGTTTTTAACGGGAAGAGATATGCTCACATTATCAATCCCACCACAGGTTACCCTGCAACAGGCTTAACAAGCGTAACGGTTTTTGGTCCGGATGCAGCCCTGGCCAATGGCTTTAGCACTTCGATGATGGTTTTGGGCAAAAAAGCAGCATTAGAATTTATTCGTTCATTTCCAGCTTACAGTTGCATATTATTCGGCGATGATGGAAAGGTTTATCACTCTGAAAATATCACTGAAAAGATGCTGGCGAAATGGAAAAAGGGTATCTAAACATAGATTAAATTTATCTTCGCAAAAAATGCGGAGAATAGACAACTAATCTCCGCATTTTCTGATTAATCAGCTATCGATACAAGATCTCCTTAATAACAATCCATTAAGATTTGCCCTCGGGATTGATAATAACTGATGCTTTTCTGCTGATCCTGCTGACATAAATCCTCCAACAATGCAATGACGTCTTTTTGCATGCTCAATGAACCGCAAAGCATTATGACACCATTATTCTTCAGGGTTTCGCATACCAAAGCCTGATCTCTTAACAAAAGATCTTTCACATAATGCTTTTCTCCCTCTCTGGAGTAGGCGACGTTAAGCTTAGTTAAAAGACTGGTTTCTTTATTGATTGCATTTTCGTAAAGTGCAAAAGATTGCTGATTTCGGAAACCGCAGTAAAGGTGTATATCCTGCACCCGACCAAACTGATCAACCATTCCTAAAAATGGCGCAATACCTGTTCCATTAGAAACCATGATAATCGATTTTGCTTTTTTGGGAAAATGAAAATGTTCATTGCGAACAATAGCTGCATTGGTCATTTGCCCGACTTCCAAATTATGTAAAAAACCAGATCCCAATCCGCCGTGATGCAATTTCACACTCAACTGAACATCTTTACCGATTTTTCCAATTGAATATAAACGCTCTCTATGATCGTTTGTGGGATAAATCGCAAGTAAATCCCCTGAAGTAAATTTTTTCCTTTTCTGCGGACTTAAACGGATGATAAACGAAGTTTCTTCCTGGCTTGAAACTATTTTCTCTATCACTTTAAATGGTAGCCTTTTTATGGGTTTAGTCTCTAAAAGTTTTGAAAGCTGAGACAATTCGACATTTGAGTTTTGTGCCCAAAGTGTTGCCCACCTCGTAAATTCTTCTGGAGAACGATCATTGACCGTATGGATTTCCTGCAATGGTTTTGCCCATTCCTGATGAGATAATACATTGTTTACTTCATACCCAAACTTGCAAAAATCAGGGTAGGCATGCGAACCAAAAGCTACAACAGAAAAATCTACCGCATTTGATTGAGGATATTTTTTAAGTAATGATTTGAATTTAGTTGAATTGGTTGGTGCATCCCCCTGACCGTAGGTTGCTGCGAAAACTAATATTTGTTTAGCCTTTGGAAAATTTTTATAGCTGTTGAGTTCAGCCATAAAAGCTGTTTTACCATTTTTCAGCAATTGATCCTGAATTGCTTTGGCAAAACGGAATGTAGTGCCATTTTCAGAGCCTACTAGCAAAATAAACTCCGCCTGATCAAACTTGTATTTGTTTTTAATTCCGTTTGCTCTGCGTTTCCACCAGATGACAAAACCCGAGTAGATAAAAAACAGAATATTAACCGAGGCGATGGCCAAAACAACAGCCCAAACCGCACTGCCCCTACCAGTATGCAAATCCATACTTAGGTTATTAAACAAGGTAGCTTTGGAATAAGCTTGTTCTGTAATGATATCTCCTGTGATTTGGTTTACCGTAATTTCGCGATCATCTAGTTTTAAGGTAAAATAATCTTCTACATCCTCAGAAAATGGAAATTCTATTGATTGAACCTGATGGAGAGAAATATTTTTAAAAACTTCGAAATCTGCAATATTCTTTGCTGGATCGGTTTTTAAAGCATCAAAATCAATTTTATGGGTAATCTTCTGTTCTTTTACAATTCCGAATCTTTGTAATGAAAGGTAGGTTCCACTCAACGAAATGAGAATGATTGGAATTAACAGCAATCGCCCTAGAACCACATGGTAATACTGTGCAAAACCATCTTTAACAATTTTGCCAAAAAACTTTTTAAAACTCCGTTGACGTTGGATGATCAGTACAGTCCCGGAGGTGGCAATCAGGAATAAAAGAAAAGCGGTTAATCCAACAAAAAACCTACCCAATTCATGTAAAAAAAGAGATCGGTGTAATGTGGTTACCCAGCGAAAAAATTCATTTTCCTTTGCTACTTTGCCCAGGTTTTTACCTGATTTTGGATCAACATAAAAATTTCCTGATTCATCATAAGCATCTGTTCCATTAACCAACAAAAACTCGTTGGCATCAATGGTCACATCTGAAATATCTGTATAAGATTTTTGAAGCGTTGGGATCAGTTCTGCTACAGTGAGCTGATTGAAATCCTTTGATTTATAAGGCTGGATTTTTTCGGTTACCGGCTTAAAGGAAAGGATGATTCCGGTAAGGGATGCGAGGGTGATAAAAAGAAAAGAAGATACAGCCAGTGCAAGATGGCTGTATCTCCATACAGAAATGGTCATTGAAATGAAGCTTTTTAGTTAGGGCTTAGGCGAACGTATCTAATGTAACCTGTTCCTTCAGTTTTAGCCGCCAAACCTTCTGTAGTTAAAGGAATCTCAGCATCTTTAACATAATATTTATTGTCTTCAACAGCTGTTTCGAAACGTAATTTATATCCCTTGTTAATTTTTGCAGTTTCGATGTCGAATACAGTTACACTACGATCACCTCCGGTAACCGAAGCGCCAGTTACAGCACTGATGTTTGTAGGTTTGCTTTTATATGCCTTATGCCACTCTTTTAAATCAGGATACCATTTTTTATCGGAACCCATGACGTAAAGTGTTTTTTCATAAGCACCTTTTGCATCAATTAATGATACCGCAATATAAGCACCCTCACCGGTATAGTTGGTCATTTGCACCATACATTTGTACTTCGTTGTTTTTTGTGCTGAAGATAATGTGGGTACAGAAAGGATGATCGCGAAAGCCAGGCACAGTTTATAAATATTATTCATTTTGTTATTTCAAAAAGTCGATTGATACTTTGTTTTTAGTTAAAAATTCGTTCTCCGTAGCTAAGTCGTAAGGCGTTTCTTTAAATTCAGTAGCTACATCCTTTTTAGCACCTACTGAGATTAAATACTTTAAAAGCTCAGTGTCTTTTGCAGTCATTGCTGCTTTGTGTAAAGCAGTATAGCCTTCCTTGTTTTTAAGGTTAACGTCTACTTTATAATCCGTAACCATTTTAGCCAGTGCCAAATCATTTTTAGCCACAGCTAAGTGATATAATGAATTGCCGTTTGGTTGCACAGCCGCTACATCGAAACCTTTATCTGTTAACAATTTAAGCTTTGCGGTAAAATCTTCTTTTCCGCGTGGACCGTAAGATTGAAAAAGATAGTAAGCCAGGTTGTTACCTTCTTTATCTGCCGTTTTCAAATCAGCACCTTTATCCAATAAGAACTTAACTGCTTCTGCCGAGTTTCCACGAACCGCCATAGCCAAAGCAGAAACACCTTTTGCATTCACCTGATTGATGTTTTTAACATTTTTAGCCAACAATTCAAGCGTTGCCAAATCTCGGTTACCACCTGCTGCTGCCATAAATGCGGTATTTCCTTCTTTATCAGTAGTATTTACATCCACTCCTTTAGAAAGGAAGTAATTGATTATTTCTTCTTGCTTCGGTTTGCGGGCAACAGAAAACAATGCGGTTTCGCCATTGCTACCAATCACAGTAGGTTTTAGTTTTAATCCTTCCAAATATTGAAAAACAGCTAAACCATTCGAGCTGCCTCTGCCACCCTGAGCAGCCATCAGGATCGCATTATCATTGTATTTCACGCCTTTGGCAATCAGTTTATTCATCAATTCGATGTTTCCACTTCTGGCCACATAGTTGAAAGCAGTGTTACCCGCAGCATCAGTACTGTTCAGGCTTAGTCCTTTCGAAACAAAATAGTCTGTTAATTTAAAATCTTTATCATTTGGAAGTGCAATTAACAGTGCGTTTGCACCATCATGATTTAAGTCTTTTTTTACGTCAGCTCCTTTTGAGATCAATAAATCATAAACTTTAGTATCAGCCTGTCCGCCAACGGCTGCAAAGGTTAATGGAGAATATCCGTGACTATCCTGCATGTTTACTTTCGCACCATTTTTTAGCAAATATTCCATTACAGGAAGATTTCCCCTAGATGCTGCCCAGAACAAATAGGTTCTGCTATCATGGGTTAATTTGTTTACATCATTTCCCGGTTGAGCCAAAAGAAATAAAATGGATTCAGCAGGCGCATTATTGTTAATGGCCATTACCGATGCATCAAATGACATCTGGTTTAACTGTGAAGGATTACTTCCGTTGGCAATCTCTGCTTTAATGGTTGCTAAATCTGTGTTTCCTTTCCAGAAAGCCTGATCAAAAAAAGTATTTTTCTGGGCCTGTGCACCAAGTGATGCCATTGCGAGAACGGCAAATAGAATTTTTTTCATTTTAAACCTGATCGTTATGATTTATAATTCATTGCTCATTAGGAGCCAAAAGAATTTCGGCTAAGTTAACAAGAATCATTCTAAATAAACAGGTTGGAATGAACTTTATTTAAATTAAATATAAATAGTAGTTGTTTTTGTTACAATATCCTACCATTATTAGAATCAGGTTAGAAAAATTAACCTTTTAAGAAAAATTCAGGCTAAAATAATGCCCCAACTTGCCGACGTACATTATAGCCAAACCAATGATTACTTTCACAGCAAAGGCTTCAATACTACCCAAACATTTTCAGCCAGAATCTTATCACCTTCAGCCGTTGGATGAATGCCATCATCCTGATTCAATTTGGGAATGCCGCCAACTTTATCCAATAGAAAAGGAATTAGCGCCATATCATTTTTGCTCGCTAGGTCGGGGAAAATGTTTTTAAAATCATTGGTGTATTTAGCGCCCATGCTTGGTGGCATCTGCATTCCTGCAATTACCATTTTTACATTTGGATATTTCGTTTTAACGGTATCAATGATATCTTGGAGATTTTTAATTGTTTGCTTTACAGGTAATCCTCTCAGTCCGTCATTGGCACCTAATTCCAACACAAAAATATCAATAGGTTGCTTCAACAACCAGTTTATTCTTCCTTTTCCCGCAGCTGATGTTTCTCCACTCAAACCTCCGTTAATGACATTATAGGGCAGGTTCAAAGAATCAATGCGATTTTGGATTAAGGCCGGAAAAGCTTCTGTTGGATCCAAACCATAACCCGCTGTTAAACTGGTTCCGAAGAAAAGTATATTTTTTTTCTCAGTAGTAGTAGCTGATTTTTTTTGGTCAGTTGAATCTAAAGTTTTTTGATCATTGTCACTGCTTTTCCCATTCCCACAAGCTGCAAACATTAAAGCCAAAACAAATAAACCTATAAAGCGTTTTCGTAACATAATATCTAATTCTATCTCTAAATAAAAACCATTATCTTAACAGGCAAAGCCATGTTATGTTTGGCAAATACATCTAACAAACCCTTTATTTCAAAAATTTGGAAAGTATTTTAAACATTCGAAATGTAAGTAAAATTTACCAAAGTGCCGGACGAGAACTGACAGTTTTGGATCAAATTAATTTCACAATAGAAGCTGGTTCTACCGTGGCCATTACAGGACCATCCGGTAGCGGGAAAACAACATTATTAGGCTTATGCGCTGGCCTAGACCGGGCGAGCCAGGGCACAGTAGAACTTAAAGGCATTGCTTTAGAAAAATTAAATGAAGATGAACGGGCTGCTGTGCGAAACCAATATGTAGGTTTCATTTTTCAAAATTTTCAGCTATTACCCACGCTCACTGCACTGGAGAATGTGATGGTTCCATTAGAGTTGAGAGGCGCCAAAAACATCAAGGCTCAAGCTATGGAACTGCTTGAAAAAGTAGGTTTAGCAGATCGTTCCCATCATTATCCTATTCAATTATCCGGAGGAGAGCAACAACGTGTTTCACTGGCAAGAGCTTTTTCCAATCAGCCGGCTATTCTTTTTGCGGATGAACCTACCGGAAACCTCGACGCTGAAACGAGCGAAAAAGTGATTAAACTGCTGTTTGATTTAAACAAGGATTTCGGGACGACATTAGTAATTGTAACCCATGATTTGGAGCTTGCTGCCCGAACGAGCAGAACTATAAAAATTAAAGGTGGTGTGATTATTTCAGACGAAAACTCGACTTATGCCTAATCACCTACCGAAACAAAATATCAGTTTTTTATGGCTGTTCAAAATGGCCTGGCGGGATAGCCGCAAAAACAGATCAAGACTTTTACTTTTTATTTCTTCCATTGTTTTAGGGATTGCGGCTTTAGTGGCTGTTTATTCTTTTAAAGATAATTTGCAGCGTGATATTGACGCCCAGGCAAAAGAGCTTACCGGCGCCGATCTGGTTTTAGATAGCCGTAAAGGCGTAAGCAAAGCCATGCAAAAGGTAATCGATAGTTTAGGTAATGAGCGATCGCAGGAAAAAACCTTTGCTTCTATGATTTATTTTGAGCAAAGCGGCGGAAGCAGATTGGTTCAAATGAAAGCGCTGGAGGGCAATTATCCATATTATGGTACAATAGAAACGGTTCCTGCAAATGCTGCATCGCATTTTCAGGAAGGACGAACAGCGCTGGTAGATCAAACCCTCATGCTTCAGTTTAACACCAAAGTTGGAGACTCGGTCCAAATTGGCGATCTAAAATTCAAAATATTAGGTTCGTTAATTAAAGCGCCTGGACAAAATGGTATTGCATCAAGTGTTGCGCCGGTGGTTTATCTTCCGCTGAAATACCTGGAGAAAACCAATTTGATTAAAACTGGAAGCCGGATCAATAATAAATTTTATTTCCGTTATGATGATCCTTCGGGAGTGGATGAGTGGGTTAAAAAAAATGAAGTCAAACTTGAAAAAGAAGGTTTTGATGCGGATACGGTAGAATCGAGAAAAGAACAAACAGGCAGATCTTTTAAAGATGTAAACCGTTTCCTGGCTTTATCTGGTTTTATTGCTTTACTGTTGGGTTGTGTTGGTGTAGGTAGCGCCATTCATGTGTACATTCAGGAAAAATTAAGTGCCATCGCCACTTTGCGCTGCCTGGGTTTAAAATCAAGGCATGCATTTCTGATTTACCTGATCCAGATATTTTTTATTGGCTTGATTGCCGCAACCTTCGGCGTAATCTTGGGCACTGGCATTCAGTTCTTGCTGCCGCTGGTTTTAAAGGATTTTCTCCCTGTTGAAATTACCATGCAGATATCATGGTCGGCAGTTGGGCAGGGCCTTTTGTTGGGTTTAATCATTTCTGTGCTTTTTGCATTGCCATCATTGCTTTCTGTAAGAAAAATTTCACCGCTGAACGCCATCCGTTTATCCTTCGAAAAATCGGGAAGCAAATTTGATCCTTTAACCTGGATGGTTTATGTTTTAATGGCTGCATTTGTGGTGGGCTTCACTCACCTGCAAATGAAAACCTGGGTCCAAACGCTGGCTTTTACCATTAGTATTGGTATCGCGTTTTTGCTGCTGATTATCTTATCCAAACTATTGATGTTTTTGGTTAAGGTTCTGCTGCCAAAATCGTCAAGTTACTTGTGGCGTCAGGGTTTTGCAAACCTGGACCGACCAAATAATCAGACCCTGATGCTTACTGTTTCCATTGGTTTGTCGACGTTGTTTATCAGTACGCTGTTTTTTGTACAAGGAATTTTGATGAGTAGGGTTACGCTCTCTTCGGGCAGTAATCAACCTAACATGGTAATGTTCGACATTCAGAAAACACAGAAAGAAAGAATAGACAGCCTAACCAAGTCCTTCAAACTACCTTTAATGAATCAGGTGCCGGTGATTACGATGCGTATTGAGGAAATTAATGGCAAAAAGGCTAGCGCAGATACCAATAACCGCAGGGCATACCGAAATGAAATCAGGGCTACCTATCAGGATTCGCTAACCGCAGCCGAAAAAATTGTGGATGGAAAATGGATTGGAAAAATCAAACCAAAAGAAACCGTTTACATTTCTTTGGATCAACGTTACGCTGATCAAATTAATGTGGGCTTGAATGATAAAATCCTTTTTAATGTACAAGGTATGATGATTCCAACGGTTGTCGGAAGTTTAAGGGAAGTCAACTGGAGCCGCATGCAAACCAATTTCCGTGTGGTTTTTCCAGCTGGAGTTTTAGAAGAGGCCCCACAATTCCATGTGCTGATGACAAGAGTACCGAACAGCGAACTTTCTGCAAAATTTCAGGGCGAAGTGGTCAAAAACTTTCCAAACGTTTCTGTAGTAGACCTGGATCTGGTGTTGAAATTACTCGATGAAATACTCGACAAGATTGGTTTTGTAATCCAGTTTATGGCTGGCTTTAGTATGGTAACCGGATGGATTGTTTTGGTTTCAGCAGTATTAACCAGTAAAAACCAACGTACAAAAGAAAGCATTTTATTGCGAACGATGGGTGCAAGCAAAAAGCAAATCCTGGCGATCAACGCCATTGAGTATTTCTTTTTGGGTGCTTTTGCCGCTGGCGCAGGATTAATCCTAGCCATTGGCGGAAGTTGGGCATTGGCAAAATTCAGTTTCGATGCAGCATTTATCCCTCCTTTTTTACCAACAATGGGATTATTCTTTTCTGTTGTTCTAATTGTGGTCATTACTGGAGTTTTAAGTACAAGAAGTATTTTAAACCAGCCTCCACTAAAAATATTAAGAACAGAAGGCTAACAAAGTAAATTTACAGACAAAAAGATATTGCAAATGCAATGATCCAGATCATGCTAAATGCACTACCCACATACACGACTTGCATGTGTGTTTTTAAGTCCTTTTTAATCAATCCAGCATAAATTAACCATCCGAAAAACAAAACAAAATAAAAGGGTACGAGGAAAAATAGCATAATATAAAGCGTTAGTCGATACTCAAATATAATAAAAGCGGTTGGCAATTGCCAACCGCTAATTTTGTAATAGGGTTATTGATCAATTATGCCATATCAATTGCTTCACGAAGTAATATTGCCTCTTCAGATCCGGAATCAAATTTAACACATTGATTATTCCGGCGTTAGGTTATCATTATGTTAAATGTGGATGCCTGAAAAACCTTTTTTACTGAATGGCTGTTCATTTAATCTAAAAAGATAAGAATGAATAATAAGCTAAGAAACGCAATATTACTGGCCACCTTAGGCGTAATTATCATTAGCTATGCGGGTTGCAGCGTAACCATACCAAAAGGTGCAACCGCTGTAAAACCGTTTCAAAAAGAAAAATACCTGGGTACCTGGTACGAAATTGCCCGAATGGATTTTAAATTTGAGAAAGACCTGAACAATGTTACCGCAACCTATTCCTTAAAAGAAGATGGTACCATTAAAGTTGATAATAAAGGTTATAACTTCGTTAAAAAAGAATGGAAACAAAGTATCGGCAAAGCCAAATTTGTAAACGAAAGTGATGAAGCAAGGCTGAAAGTTTCATTCTTTGGCCCATTTTACGCGGGCTATAATGTAATCGAGATCGATAAGGATTACCAATACGCTTTAGTGGTGGGCAATAACCTGGATTACATTTGGATTTTATCCAGAACTAAAACCATTCCTGAAAAGGTTAAACAAGCTTATTTAACCAAAGCTCAAGGTTTGGGTTATAAAACAGCTGAACTGGTTTGGACGAAGCATGATCAATAATTTATAATGCTATTTTTCATTTTAATCATACTTTTATAGCATGATCAGATTGAATAATGAAACCCCAGGAGAAGTACTGCAGGATGTAAAGGTTGGCGACATGGTTACAGATACCTTTAGTAAAACAGGGTTAGTAGAAACCATAGAAGTTAATGATGATGGTTTGTATCGAATTTATGAATTTCATCTGGTAACAGGCAGAACAATCACGGTAAAAAAGTAAATTGCATTACCAATCCCATCTGCAACCATGTCATTACTTATCCTGCTTTTAGGTATTTCTTTACTCTTTATCCTGATACTGAAAAAGGTTAATCCGATGATTGCCTTACTCGCAGTGGCCATCCTTACCGGATTGTTTTTGGGTATGCCGGCAAGCAGTGTGATGAGCTCCATCAGTAGCGGAATTGGTAGTACTTTAGGCGGAATGGTAATGGTGCTTGCCTTAGGCGCCATGATGGGAAAGTTAATCGAAGATAGTGGATCGGCCAGGAAAATTGTCTTTATTCTAATCAAGGCATTCGGTAAAAACAATATCCAGTGGGCGGTATTAATCACCGGGTTAATGGTTGGCATACCGCTATTCTATAACGCCGGTTTTGTGGTACTCATCCCTTTGGTTTTTGCTATTTCTGCAGCTACCGGACTTTCGAAATTATATATTGGGCTTCCAATGGCCACCGCACTATCGGTTACACATGGCTTTTTACCGCCCCACCCCGGGCCTGTTGCACTTGCCGGAATTTTCCATGCGGATATTGGCAAAACCCTGATTTATGGACTGATTCTAACGCTGCCAATTGCCGCAATCGCAGGCATATTTTTCCCGAGACTAATTATTAAGAAAGATCAGCCTATTGTAGCAGATCTTCTCATTGAAGAAGGTAGCGGTCTTCCATCAGCCAGCAGAAGTTTTATCACGGCCTTGCTCCCGGTTTTCTTGATCGTTGCCGGTACGATTGGCAATAGCATCAACGTAGCGTTTCCGGCCAAATCCATATTCAATTTTTTTTCAGATCCTACAGCCGCACTATTAATCTCTATTATCATTACTGTACTTGTTCAACAAACGAATATTGAAAAGGCTATGGCATCGTGTATAGAGGGTGTAAAAAGCATTGCCATGATCATTTTGATTATTGCTGCAGGCGGTGCATTTAAACAAATATTAATTGATAGCGGAATGGGCGAAACCGTTAAAAACCTGACTGGAAATCTGAATTTATCTCCCTTATTTTTAGCATGGCTGATTACTGCTTCGCTCAGGGTAACGCTTGGTTCAGCTACTGTAGCCGCAGTTACTGCATCGGGAATGGTTTTACCGTTGATTGGCCCAAATGCCTCACCAGAGTTGATGGTATTATCTGTTGGTGCGGGCAGTTTAATGTTTTCTCACGTGAATGATACAGGTTTTTGGATGTTCAAAGAATATTTCAACCTCAGCCTGAAGGAAACCTTTCGCACCTGGACCGCAATGGAAAGCATCGTTTCTATTTTAGGCTTAATTGGCGTTTTAATTTTAAATCAGGTTTAATCTATTTCTGATTTTTCTCGAAAAATTTACTGAAATACATCATCTGATAAGCTATGGCATTCTCCCAGTATTCGAAATTATGTACGCCAGGCCGAACGGTGAAATCATGAGGAATATTACGAGCAATTAGTTTGTCATGCAGCGCCACATTAACATCATAGAAAAAATCATTTCTACCTACATCAAAAATGATGGCAAGTTTATTCGGGCTTAATAAATGCGTTAAGTTAATTACTGTATTGGCTTCCCATCGTTCCGGAAACTGATTGTAAGGTCCAAGTCGTTTGGCAATGTTCCAGTTTTCAGGAAATGGCCTGATATCCACCCCTCCACTCATGCTTCCGCAGGCGCCATACACATCCTGATGCCTGAAGCCAAGATACAACCCTCCGTGCCCGCCCATACTTAAACCTGTAATTGCTCTTCCGGTTTTATCATTAATTGTTCGGTAACGGCCATCAATAAAGTCAATCAGTTCTTTTGAAACATAAGTTTCATACTGATAAGTAGGATCAATTGGACTATCAAAATACCAGCTCGTTACGCCACCATCCGGACAAACAACGATGATTTTAAAATTATCTACTAGTTTTTTTACCGCTTCCTTGTCTTTAGTATTTAGCAGCCAGTCTGAGTATTTTCCACCTGCACCGTGTAATAAATATAAAACAGGAAATCTTTTAGCAGATCCTTCATAAAGCTGTGGTTTTACCACCACAGCTTTAATCTCTTTTTTCATTGATTTACTTTGCGTAACAACTGTATCAACAATGGCTGCAAAAGTAAATTCCGATGTTAATGAAAAGATAAGTATGGCCAGGCCAATGAATATTCCTTTTTTCATATCTGAAAGATGATTTTCAAATTGAAATTAGAACATTTTCACCGCAAAGCAAAATCATATGCATTGCACCATGATAAGGAAAGTTTATTTTTTTGTTGACTTAGTAACATTCACAACATAAGACAATGAATGATTGTCACTTTCCAGGTATTTTGCTTTGTATTTTGAATGAAGGCTTTTATTTTGCTTCACCCCATTCACCATCAGATTAGTTTTATCCAATGAAAATGAAAGATTTGTGGTATTGGAAATTAGCCCATCTTTCAGCAATTCTGCACTAATCTTATCCGTATTATCCTTACCATTCTCCACGTTTACATGTACGGTATTTCCTTCGTTAACAGTAATGCTGCCATGTACTTTTGGAGGCGTTGGCGGTGTAGCAGGTGTTGGAGGAACAGCACGTATGCCCGGGGCTGGAGGTGTTGGTGGCGTTGGCGGAACAACCGCTCCTGCTACTCTAGCTGGTCGTGGTGGTTTTGGTGCCTTAGGGGTTTTGTTTCCTTGTTTATCCTCTTGCGCTCTGGCTCTTTCTTCTTCAGCCCATTTCTTCTCTGCCTGAGCATATTTCGCCCCATCAGCAGCATACTTTTTTTCTGCCGCTTTGTATTTCTTTTCGATTTTGGCATACTCTTTCTCCTCTGCAGCATAACGGGCATCATCGGCAGACTGCTTTGCTTTACGTTCGATCTGCTTTGCGGTAATTCGATCTTGCTTCAATGCTTTTTGACCCAAATCGGCTTTTTTACCAGAGTGACTACTTTGTTCCGCAGCTTTCATTTTTTGATCAATTTCTTTTTCTATCTGCTCGGCAGATTTTGTTTTTCTTGTGGTGTCCTGAAAAACTGAAGTAGCAATTTTTTTGCTACTCACAGTAGCCGCGTTGCTTACACTTTTAATAGCCACGGTACACATCACAGTGCCTACCAGGGCGATGGTTAATATTGTTTTTTCCATTTTGTTTAAAGTTGAATTGGTGTTAAATAACATCCTGCTTGCTCTATGTAGCAGGCTGCCGGTTTTGCCTGTAATGCCCATTGCGTAAGCAGGTGCACGCTGCTCAAACTCCTGACAAAAAACCAGGGCTTTAACGTAATTTTTTCGATCGTTAACACATTGGATGGCCAAATCATCGCAGCAATGTTCACGTTCAGTTTTGATAAGATGCGATACCCAAAGTACCGCCGGATTAAAGAAGAATATAATTTCAATGAAGCTTTGTAAGAGGTTAATCAAATAATCCCGTCGTTTAATGTGCGCCAGTTCATGGGCCAGTATCGCTTCCACCTCAGTTGTGGCCAGTCCATTTAATAAGCCGAGTGGAATTAATATAAGCGGTTTAAAATGTCCTAAAACCATAGGCACTTTTGCTAATCCTGATTGCAGCAATTTTATCCGCTGGCTTAAACCAAGTTTATCAGAAAGCAGCTCCAAATGCTCATCCCATATCGTTCCTGCGGCATAAACTTGATTATTTCGCAAATAATAAATACGCTTTACACCTAACAGAAGCTGCACACTTTTAGCACAAATAATCAAAAACCAGATCAACACGATTTGATTCTGATAATCATTCCAGATGCCTAGCGTCTTATTGATGCCAGAGGAAATAATAAATTGCAAATCGGAAGTAGAAGACTGAACATTTTGCAGCTTAATTAAATTTGCCTTTACCTCGCCTGCAAGTGGAGTCGCTAATGAATCTGGCTTTTCTGTTAGTGCTAAATAAAATACTACGGAAACGGTAAAAACAAATAACAATAAACAACCTATTAACAGATTGTAACGAAATTTTGCACTCGTTTTACGGGTGGCAAACATCACTGCACCAGAAAAGGCGGCCAGCACAACACCCAGCCACAAAGAGTGAAAAAGCATTGTACCCAGTGCATTTAACCAGTTTTCAGGCAAAAAGTTAATCAATTTAAATTCCATTATAGTTTATTTGAATTTTAACAGCTTTACTCCATGTTATCCAATAACTTTTTAATTTCCTCAATTTCTGCTTTCGAAGTTTTTTCATTGCCTAAAAGCTGCATCATGAGCTGAGATGCTGACCCCTTGTATAAGGTGTTTACAAAACGATCCAACAACTGAACCTTAGTTTTTTCCTCGGCTTCTACTGGAATATAAATGTGCTTCATTTGGCTTTCGTCACGTTTTAAAATTCCTTTTTCCGCTAAGACCTGCATTTGTTTTAGTGTTGAAGTATAATTCACCTCCCTGTTTTCATTCAACTTATCATTTACAAACCGGACTGTAGCCGGACCAAATTCCCAGAGCACCTGCAGGATTTCTAACTCAGCTTTAGTCGGTTCTGGCAAATGATGATCAGTTTGATTATTCTTCATAAATTAAAGGTACGATGTTTTTCGTACGATGCAAATATTACCTCACTTTTTTTTTGGAAAAAGATATAGTGATTAACACAAAACACTGATAATCAATTCAGAAATTATATAAACAATTTCGCTAATGATGTAATACATAAAATTTTATGTAACCTAATTTTGATTCATAGAAATAAATCCCCTTAACTCATGAAATATAAATTACAGGTATTCATATTCTCGATTGTATTATCAACCCTTACGGCCAAGGCACAACATGAAATGCATCAACTTGCAAAAGACTCCATGGAAAAAGACAGTTCAGGAACGGCAAAGGGCATGCAAGAGATGGCAACTATGAAACCAGGGCCACCGATGAGTCATGCCTATTCATTAAACTTACCTATGCAGCGAAACGGATCCGGCACTTCCTGGTTACCCGATGCCTCGCCTATGTATGGAATGATGTTGCATTCAAAAAACTGGATGTACATGCTTCATGGAAACATCGCTTTGCGATATACTAAACAAGACATTTTAAACAAAGGATCGCGAGGAGCGGAAAAATTTGATGCCCCTAACTGGTTCATGTTCATGGGACAAAGAAAAGTTGGCCAAAATGGCCTGTTTCACTTTAGCTCAATGCTTTCGCTTGATCGCCTGACTGAAGGTGGTGCAGGTTATCCACTACTCTTTCAAACAGGAGAAAGCTGGAAAGGTCAGCCCTTAGTCGATCGTCAACATCCTCATGACTTATTCTCAGAACTTTCTGTTGCATACACCCATGCATTTTCAGAAAAAGCAGATCTGACTTTCTATCTTGGATATCCGGGGGAACCAGCTTTGGGCTCTGTGGCTTTTATGCATCGACCATCTGCACTTGCAAACCCCGATGCACCAATCTCTCATCATTGGAATGACGGAACACATATTACATTTGGTGTCGCTACCGTGAGTTTTAGGTATAATCAATTTAAAATTGAAGCTTCGTCGTTTACCGGACGGGAACCAGATGAAAACAGATTTGATTTTAATAAACCTAAATTTGACTCTTACAGTGCGAGGTTATCCTTCAACCCTAACCAAAATTGGGCGTTGCAAGTCTCTCAAGGCTGGATCAAAAGTCCTGAAGTATTACATGAGGGGGAAGATGTTAAGCGAACCATTGCATCTGCAATTTATTCATTGCCAATGGGAGAAGCCCAAAGCTTGAATGCTACGGTTTTGTGGGGAATGAATAAAACAGAAGGACATCAGTCGGAAAATGCTGCTTTGGCGGAAGGCGCATATCGTGTCAATAAGTTCTCATTCTATACCCGTTATGAATGGGTACAAAAATCAGTCGAAGAACTTGCGCTTAATGAAGAATTTTATGGACAACGGCTTTTCGGCGTTAATGGCTTAACCCTAGGTTTAAATTATGATGTTTTAAGTTTAAATAAATTTAAAACCGCAATTGGTGCTCAGGTAACTTTCTATAAAGCCAATCCCATGTTGGATCAGCTTTATGGAAAATATCCGGTCGGTGCTCAGGCTTTTATTAGAATTTACCCTAACCTGATGAAAATGTAATCCGTTGAACCCGGTTTTTGAGTGTTTACTTTAAAGCTTTAAACACGGCGATTAAATCTTCTTCCCCATATTCTGCTTCGGCATTTTCAAAAGTTTTCAAGGTGGTTTGAGCCAATGCCGATGAAATACCTTCGGTTTTGGCTAACCTTAAATCTTTTACAATGTGCTTTAAGGCAAATGCTGCTTTGTATTGATCATTTAGAATGGCATCGCCCTTAATTTTGGTAAAGGTATTTCCAATGGCCGCATTGCTGATCAAATTGAGCAGATCATCGGTTTTGATTCCATTTTGATTGGCAAATAACACCGTTTCGGCTAAACCCTGAGTATATATCGCCAATAAGGAATTAATAGCCAGTTTCGCCTGGTTTCCAGCTCCAATATCTCCTACCCTGATGTTTAGCTTGCCCAGTTTTTCCAAAAAGGGTTTGACTTTTTCATAAACATCGGCATCTCCACCAACCATAATCACCAGCTGTGCGGTTTCTGCCTGTTTCACACTTCCTGAAACGGGCGCATCGAGATAATCATGGCCTTTTTCTTTGCTTTTCTCGTACATCTCTTTTGAAATGGCCGGTGAAACGGTGCTCATATTAATCATAATCTTTCCGCTGGTTTCTGCCAACAGCAAACCCTCTTCCGATTCGAAAATTTGTTTAATTGCATGATCATCAGAAACCATCAGAAAAACAACATCAACTGCATCTAGAAGTGATTTGGGCGTCTCTGCTATCAAAGCACCTGCCTGTTCAAGATCAGCAGTTTTATTTTTATCCCTGTTGTAAACGGTAACCTGATAGCCTGCTTTGATGAGCTGCAAAGCCATTGGATTTCCCATGTTACCTAAACCAATCCATCCGATTTTCATATTTATGTTTTTTATTTTGACAAACAAATCTATCAAAGAAAAGCTCATTGTTTACCAAGTATTTTTTAAAAGCCCGCTTTATTGATATTAAGCGCAAATCTTGTGTAAAACAATAAAAAAATCTTTCCGCCTCAAAGATTAAATTTGTGTTTTAAAATTTTAGTATGCTCTTAAAAGATTTATATTCCCAGGCTTTTTACGATAGATTGTGTAACGCACTTATGGTCGCCGTTCCTGGCTTTGATCAGAAAAAATTCATTAGAAATATTTATGTTGCTGATTTTGAGCAAATGGAATTGAAGCAACGAATGAAGCACACTACATTCGTACTGCATCAGTTTATGCCTGATGATTATTCACACACAATATCTCTGATCAAAAGCACCATTCAGCAGTTGCGTATTGCGGGCATTGGAGAAGACGGGTTGGCGTTTATGTTCCTGCCAGATTATTTAGAAACATACGGTATTGATTATTTTGAAGAATCAGTTGAAGCGCTGGAATTTGTAACGCAATTTGTAAGCTGTGAATTTGCGGTTCGTCCTTTTATTTTAAAGTATGGGCAAGAGATGATACAGAAAATGTTGGAATGGTCGCATCATGAAAATCACAAAGTGCGGAGATTAGCCAGCGAAGGAAGCCGTCCGCGTTTACCTTGGGCAATGGCTATTCCATTTTTGAAAAAAGACCCTGCCTCAATTTTACCTATCCTGAATAACTTAAAGCAAGATCCATCAGAATACGTTCGAAGAAGTGTAGCCAATAGCTTGAATGATATTGCTAAAGATCATCCAACGGTAGTTTTGGATATCGCAAAAAAATGGTCAGGAATAAGTATAGAAACAGATGCAATTATTAAACATGGAAGCAGAACTTTACTAAAGCAAGGCCACCTGGAAATTTTGCAACATTATGGCTTGGATGATAAAGGGATACTCGTTACGGATTTCGTTGTACATACACCGGAAGTAAAAATTGGAGAAAGCCTGGAATTTTCATTCCGCATCAAAAATGAGAATGAAACCGATAAGAAAATCAGACTGGAATATGCCATTTACTATAAAAAGCAAAACGGACAAAACACTAAAAAGGTCTTCAAAATATCTGAACGGATATATCCTGGAGGTTATGAGACAAGCATTCTGCGCAGGCAAAAATTTGTGTTGATTACGACACGCAAATTCCATGCTGGTGAACATCAAATTTCACTCATTGTTAACGGTGCTGAAAGCGCATTATTTAATTTCGAACTATTGCCCTAACCGATAATGGTAATCAGCTGATCTAGTAATGGAATTTGCCGGTCTTTGATTGCCTTACAGGCATCCTGATAATTAAACCATTCGCCCCGGTCAACTTCAACAAAATGTTGCTTTTTACCTGATTTTGGCGGCCATTCCATTTCAAAAGTATTGCTATGAAGGGTTGAAGGATCTAAATCACCTTCCAGGGCCCAGCATAAAACTTTCTTCCCCCCTTTTTGAATGATGGGGTCTAATTCAATAAATTGCCCATCAACTCTCGTGCCCACTTCCTCCTCAAACTCTCTTATGGCAGCATCAAGCGGTGTTTCATCCTGATCGAATTCCCCTTTGGGAACAGACCATACCCCAAAATCTTTTTTAGCAAAAAGTGGTCCGCCGGGGTGAATGAGGAAAAACTCCAGCCCTCTAGTATTCTTTCTAAATAGTAATATGCCTGCGCTAACCCTCATGATATCAATTAAACCGGATAATAAACTTTCGACAAACCAATAACCTGTCTGTTTTCATGAAACAAAATAAAGAGCCGCTTGTTCTGCTTTTCGTTTTCAAACATCAATGATATTTAAAGACCACACCAAACCTCCTTAATATGAACGCGGTAAAAGCAAAAAGGCTATTCCTTTCGGAACAGCCTTTAATATGTATTTGCAATTTCTTCGTTTCTGCAATTATTGTTTTGTGATTTTAAACTCAGTTCTTCTGTTCAACTGGTGATCAGCTTCTGAACATTTTACGCCATTTGCACATTTGTTAAGCAATTGGCTTTCACCATAACCTTTCGCAGTGATCCTGTTTTTATCAATTCCATGGTCAATAATATATTGAACCGCTGAATTAGCCCTGCTTTGGGCCAGCCATTTATTATATTGATCGTTACCGCGGCTATCGGTGTGTGAACCCAATTCAATCCAGATCGTTGGATTGTCCTTCATAATCTTAACGAGTTTATTAAGCTCAATGGCCGCATCAGGTCTGATGTTCGATTTATCAAAGTCATACCGGCCACGTGGGCACTTAATGGTGCCGCATCCGTAGTACGTACCAAACGCACACGGGTATGCAAAAAACCTTTGTTGCTGCTCTCTAACTCGAGAATTGCATCTTTGTTGGGTAAATTGCCCGTGGTAATAGAACCATCTTTTACCTTTTGTTGGGCAAAAGTAGTAACTGCCCCCATACTGAGGATAAAACCTAATAGTAGTTGTTTTCTCATACTGCTGATGAATGTCATCATACCTCAGCATGACGCAGCAGCCTCATTAATGAAGTTGGCTGTACGAAAGAGCGGTAATGATGATTTGAGTCTTGGTTATGAATGAAATATATGATCCAATCACCGGTATTTATTCAAAAACCAATCCAAGCATATCATTATCTGATACAGCGTCGAATACAAACAATAAAATTCACAGAAGTTAAATAAGGGGCATTTTTTACCCATTTTGTAGAATTTTATATACAAAATATCAAGCAAAAATTATTCAATATTAATTGAAATTGACTAATAATATTACCAATTTTACTGGTCATTAACGGATAACCGCAAACTATTACTGATTAAATGAACTGCATCAATTGCAACACCGAGTTAAGCTCGAACTACTGCCCGGATTGCGGGCAACCTTCAAAACTAAGAAGGATTAATGCACATTATATTGTCCATGAGATCGAACATGTGTTACACTTTGAGAGAGGCATTTTTCATACAATCCGGGAACTTGTTGTCCACCCCGGCCGCACCATAAAAAGATACCTTAATGAAAACAGGAGCAGGTTAGTTAAACCTATTGCTTTTATTGTAATCACCTCACTGGTTTACTCCATTGCTGTGAATTTTTTTCATGTAGAAGACCATTATGTAAATCTGGATGACCGAGAGCTTTCAGATAAAATGCTTGTAACCACATCTTTTTTTAAGTGGGTACAGGGACATTATGGTTATGCAAATATTTTAATGGGCATTTTTATTGCATTCTGGACTAAGCTTTTTTTTAGAAAATACGAATACAATTTCTTCGAACTGCTGATACTGCTATGTTTTGTAATGGGCATAGGAATGTTAATTTATGCAGTTTTCGGTATCATTGAAGGATTAACCCATACCAAAGTGATGCAAATCGCAGGTATGATCGGGCTTGGCTATACCGTTTGGGCAATTGGCAATTTTTTCAATAAAAACAAAGTTTCCAGCTACCTGAAAGCATTAGCATCTTACCTTCTAGGGATGTTAACCTTCCTGATCCTCTCAACAGTAATCACCATAACCATTGACATACTAATCAAGCACTAACATATGTTAAAAAACAAAATAGGTTTCAATATTGGCTTTGCATTGTTAGCCTTTCCTATCGGATTAGCCTTATTCCGGGAATTTGATTTCCAAAACTTAAGCTTTAGAAAACCGGCCTTGGGCATGCTTTATTTAATTACATTTATTGTCATTATTTTCTTGATGCTGAAGAAAAAAAGCGTCAGCCCGACACAAGAAAAATAGTCATCACCAAAGTATCGAGTATGCATTTTTTTTGAATGTTGATTTTTAACGGGGCGAAGCGACGTCATCCGGAGCAGCGATTTTTGCTTGAAGAATTGGATTTAAAAGTCTCTGCTATAGAGGATTTGTGCATCGACTAATTTCAGGATGACATATGAAGTAGGAACCGTCTTTGCAACTATATGTTTTGACTTCGCATGCATGCGGTCGGCAACGACATAATATAAAGTGGTGCGTAAACGGATCTACTGATCTAAATTATAGTGGCAGCGAAAAATAAAAAGTGGTTCCTACCCCTTCGATGGATGTATACCAAATCCTGCCGCCATGGCTTTCGATGATTTCTTTAGAAATGGCCAACCCCATCCCGAAAGATTCTTCTGAAGCGGTTCCCAACCTGCGGTTATCCGAAAACATATCAAAAATATTATTGCCCATGTGCGCTGGTATTCCCATCCCCTGATCGGCAATACTGATTACCACTTCCTGTTCTTGCTGAACCGCGGCGATGGTGATGGTATCGTTTTCCCCACTAAATTTGATCGCATTGGTGAGCAAATTATTAATCACACGTGAAATTTTATCTTTATTCACTAATACAATAATGTGATCAGCAGTCACCGAAATCTTCTGTGCCTTTGCTTCAGCTTTGAACAACAGGAGATTCATGCTGTCGTTTAATAACCTGGCTATATCCGTTGGTTCCTTTTCACCTAAGCCATGATGGGTATTTAACATCTCATTAATTAATGATATGGCATTTAACCCAGCATCTTTCACCAATTGCAACATCCGGAAGTTAGTTTCAGACAAACCTTCATCAGCCAGGATCAGTTCAGCCGCATGAACAATTCCTGAAACAGGCCCTCGCAGATCATGCGCCACCACTTTCATGATCGTTGCATTTTCCACATGGCTCTTTTCTAAAACGCTAAAAACCTGGGTGAGCTGTGCATACTGATTCTGAACGAGGTTGTTTGCTGCGTTCAGGTTTTCGATATTTGCCTTTGAACGTTTTAGATTTTTCAGCACGATAAAAAGAATGACAAAAATTAATGCGATCACCACAATTGCACCTAGTATTAAAAAGCGTTTTGACTGCGCATCTTTCTTCAGCAAAACCAGCATCTGGGCTCTATCGGCATCTTTTAAGCCATGCTCAATATCTACATATAAATGTTTTTTATTGGCTGTTTCCGTTGAATCTTTTAAAAAATGAAATCTCTCTAAGTTAATGTAAGCCATTTTGGTGTCTTGTACAGTATCATAAAATTTCCACTTGGCATAGAGGAACTTCATGATAGATTCCTGAGAGGTAAAATTTTTGAAGGAGGAATCATCGTTTTCCATCT
>NZ_AJLG01000053.1 GCF_000258495.1 Pedobacter agri PB92 | reverse complement strand
ACGTACACACTCATGTGTGCAAAGGAAGATTTTTCCGGATATCATAATTTTGCTGAAACTAAAGCAGAGCATGAAATAAATGCAAAAAAATATCGTGAGGCGTTAAACAAGAAAAATATATTCCGTTAATGTTTATACATGAGACTAAAGTAAAAGTTCGCTATGCTGAAACCGACCAAATGGGCGTTGTTCATCATGGAAATTATGCTCTGTATTACGAAATTGCCAGAACTGAATGTTTCGAAGCCTGTTCGGGTATTACTTACGAATCTATGGAGGCTGCTGGAGTGATGTTGCCACTTTTAGAACTGCAATCTAAATTCTTAAAGCCTGCGTTGTATAATCAGGTACTTACTGTAAAATGCATTGTGAGAGATTTGCCTACCGTACGTTTAAATGTAGAATATGAAATTTACAACGAGAAGGAAGAATTAATCAATATCGGTAAAACAGTTTTGGTATTTGTTGATAAAAATTCAAGGAGACCATGCCATCCACCAGTTAACTTTATGGAAGGCATTAAAAAACATTTTACAGCATAATAAATGGAATGGCTACACCGGCAATTATTACATCTTAAAATCTATTCGAAATTTATCGAATGGACTAAAGGCTGCGTTTTGCCTGGTTTTAGCCCATTGCCTTTGTATACCGTTGCAACATTCTTTTTTAGAGAGATTGGTAAAGATACCCTTGTAAACAAATCGTCATCTCTGGCCTACAGCTTTATGCTGGCAATATTTCCGGGTATTATATTTTTATTTACATTGATTCCTTTTATTCCGATTAAAGGTTTCCAGGATCAGTTACTTAATTTGATAGAGCTGGTGCTACCACATAATGCATACAATGCGTTTGAATCTACCTTAAAAGATATCATTAAAAACCAGAACACCGGATTGTTGTCTTTTGGTTTTTTATCAGCAATATTTTTTGCAACAAATGGCGTAAAAAATTTAATGAAAGCTTTTAATAAGTCTTCCTTAATTATTGAAACCAGAGGGTGGTTGAAGCAACGTTTAATAGCTTTTATTTTAACTTCTGTGATTTGCCTTTCCATTATCGTTTGTATTAGCGCCATGGCGATCGGTGAAGTTGCATTGAATTATATCAAAGGAGAACTACACATTAAGGATAGCTTAGCCGTGTATGCTATTCAGTTTACACGCTGGTCGTTGTTAGCAATTTTATATTTCATTACGATTTCCATATTATACAGATATGGCCCCTCGCATGCAAAAAAATGGAAGTTGTTTAGTGCAGGATCATGGTTGGCTACGATTTTAGCATTTATAACCATTTGGGGATTTTCTTTCTATATCAATCATTTCGCCTCCTACAATAAGGTGTACGGTTCTATCGGAACTTTGATTGTGGTCATGATCTGGCTTTACTTAAATTCCTTAATTCTACTAATCGGTTTCGAGCTGAATGCTAGTGTTGATGTGAGCAAAAGAAGTGTTAAAATCATCAGACCAACCTTCAATTTATTTAAAAAATCTGATCCTATTGAAGGTAACATCCAAAAAAAATAATTCTTTATACCTCTGTGTTAAGCAATTATCAATTTAATATAAAAAAAATGCTTTCATAGTTTGCAGTTTTAACCGGAGTTTGTACTTTTGCCCCCGGAGAGCTGGCAGAGTGGTCGAATGCGGCAGTCTTGAAAACTGTTGACTGTAACAGGTCCGGGGGTTCGAATCCCTCGCTCTCCGCCAGAAAAGGTTACCTTAAATGGTAGCCTTTTTTTGTTTATAAATTTTTTTTCCAAAAAAAAGGCTACCCGTTAAGGATAGCCATCATATTACTATTCAGACTCGAGTTATTGTTTTAAACTAAAACGGCGATGTTTGGCCTAAAATCTCTATTCAACTGTGACTGACTTTGCAAGATTTCGAGGCTGATCTACGTTACAACCCCTCATTACGGCAATATGGTAGGAAAGTAGTTGTAGAGGAATTGTTGCCAAAAGTGGTAGGAATGTCTCGTTAGCGTCGGGTATCTCGATCACATAATCAACCATATCTTTTACTTTTCGGTCGCCTTTGGTAACTATCGCGATTACAATGCCTTTCCGAGCCTTCACCTCCTGAATGTTGCTAATAACTTTTTCATAGGATGAGTTTTTAGTTGCAATAAATATGACTGGCATTTGTTCATCAATTAAAGCAATCGGACCATGTTTCATTTCTGCCGCTGGATAACCTTCAGCATGGATATATGATATTTCCTTTAACTTTAAAGCGCCCTCCAGTGCAACCGGGAAACCACATCCCCTTCCTAAAAACAAGCAGTTAGTCGCATCTTTAATTTCGGTTGCAATATACTTTATCAACTCATTTGATTCGAGAGCGAGCGAAACTTTATCTGGAATTTCGTCTAGTGCCGTAAGCAGTTCTGTCAATTCAGCAGTGCCCAATGTGCCTCTTTGCTGCGCCATGTAAAATGCTATGAGCGTTAAAACAGTTACCTGTGCAGTAAAGGCTTTTGTAGAGGCGACTCCTATTTCTGGTCCTGCATGAGTATAAACACCTGCATCACTTATCCTTGGAATTGATGCACCTGCAACATTGCAAATACCAAAAATAGTAGCGCCTTTATCTTTCGCCATTTCGATGGCTGCCATAGTATCTGCTGTTTCTCCCGATTGAGAAATGGCAATTACCACATCTTTTTCTGTTATGATTGGATTTCGATATCTAAATTCTGATGCATACTCTACTTCTACGGGAATGCGAGCATAATCTTCAATTAAATATTCGCCCACTAATCCTGCATGCCATGATGTTCCACAGGCAACGATGATAATCCGATCAATATTTTTTAATTTATTAGCAAATTCTTTAATCCCTCCCAATTGAACTTTGCCCAGCTCTGGATACATACGACCACGCATACAATCCCTTATCGATCGCGGCTGTTCAAAAATTTCTTTTAGCATAAAGTGTTCATATCCCCCCTTTTCCAACATCTCCAATTTCATATTCAGTTCCTGAATAGTTGGTGTTTGAATTACATTATCTAAACGTTTAATTAATAATTCATCTTTATTGATAACTGCAATTTCGTTATCATTAAGGTAAATCACGTTTTTCGTGTATTCAATAATTGGTGTTGCATCAGAAGCTACAAAATGTTCACCATTGCCGACGCCGATAACCAGGGGACTTCCCTTTCTAGCGACATACAGGCGATCAGGCTGATTTTTATCCATCACCACAATGGCATAAGCTCCAACAACTTCATTGAGTGCTAAACGTATTGATTCAAGCAAATCGGTACCTTCTATGCTTTGAATTTCTTCAATCAAGTGAATAAGAACCTCGGTATCCGTTTCACTTGCAAATTGATGCCCGCGATTTAATAACTCTTCCTTTAAAGTTGCGTAATTTTCAATGATCCCATTATGAATGATAGAAAGGTTTCCGCTATTCGAAGTATGAGGATGAGAATTTCGATCTGATGGATGACCATGGGTTGCCCATCTGGTGTGACCCATTCCTACATTTCCTGAGCAGTCTAGCTCCTTTGCGAAATCTTCCAATACATTAACTTTCCCGGCTTTTTTGTAAATTTTTTGACTGAACGAATCCATCACCGCAATACCTGCACTATCATAACCCCTGTACTCCAGTCTTTTCAATCCTTTTAACACAATTGGCCAGGCATCGCGAGAACCAATGTAACCTACTATTCCACACATAACTAAAAAATTAAAATGATTTGAAACTAAATGATTTGTTTATCAAGGATATTATTGACGCCGATCAAATCCATAAAAATAAACTTGATACCCTCTAGCAAGGTCTTCTTTTTGCTTACTAAAATTAAAGGAAACCAATCGTCATGATATAGTTCCACTACCTGGTTTTGAATTACATAATGCTTGCCTGTTTTAATGCGTCTTTTCTTTTTTGGCAAAACCTCTCCAGAAAGAATCTTTACTATGATTTTCACGATAAGCTTCGTGTACTTTACAGACTCCTCTTGCTTGCATTCAATAGAAAGAATCCATAATTCATTCATAGTATTATATTGAATACTGGCTTTCATTGAAAAAATAAAGTAATGTGTAAATACCTAACGAATAGTTATTGGTAAATCTTAAAGCAACCCTCAAGCCTATAGAATTATTATTACTATCGCAATCATAAAATTTGCTATTGCTTTCAAACCTTAAACTCACATCAAGGTCATGAATGTAGAAGCTAATCTCTGCTTAAACTTTCCCTGAATAGACACCCCGAGTGGACCTATTCTGTTTTCAAATAGCCCGTTGCTAAACCACCTTCAATTCAGGTACTATATCTTATTCGGATACCATTAGAAATTTGAGATTGTGCTCTTTATATTGAGCTACAAAGTAATAGCAATACAGCCAAAGAGAGTATTAATAGTTTTCAAGATAAAAATTTTAGAAGCATACACCGCCACCACCAAAAAAAAAATCAGTTTACGAGGTGTACAAGTTTTTATAATGGATTAGAGGAAAAGAGCTCAAAAATATTCGCAAGCTCTTTTATGATTGACTATAGCGCATCGCTATGGTAGAATGGGAAATTCTTTGATGTTATTACGAGGTTTTGAATGATTTAAAACAATGTCTTCCTTATCTGTTTGAGGAGATACTTGGCTTAGCAGTTCATTATATTTCTCTAATAAGTGAATGTACTTATTCATCCAAAAATATACGGAATTGCTATCAGCTTTAGAACTATCACTGCGCTGATAGGCATTTAATGCTTCATGAAGTCTGTTACCATGCTTGGTAAATGTTTCAGGAAGTTCAACAGAGAAGTCGTGACCAATTACAGCACCAACTTTCCAAATAATTTCGGGGTTTAAACTTTTTTGATCAAACCAGTTGTAGATAGTGCGTCTACTCACGCTCAGTTTTCTGGAAAGCTCACTGATACCCATGCGGTCCTGGCGCACTACACGCTCAAGTACCTGCCCTGCATTTAAACTCATGACTGTTAATTTAAATCTGAATTAGATATTTTAAATAGATCAACAACCGGGACGAATGGTAAGAGCAATTTATGAAAAAATATTATTAAATCAAATTTAGATGACTATGCCCATTAGTTAGCCACTAACAAATCTAGATCACCATACCTTGAATTATTGCTAATGTAATCAGGCACTATTTCTTTCATTTTTTTTACTATGGCAAAGTCGTCGCCATCATTGTTAAGTTCAATTAAATCATTTATTGCCTTATTCACATACAAATAGCTATAGCAAACTTTTTTTGAAATTTTTATTTTGGGATGATGAGTTTCAATAAGTTGTTCTTCTTGCAAAAGTAGCTCTTCATGCAGCTTCTCACCTGGCCTTAAACCTGTAAATTCTATTTTAATATCAACATTTGGAGTTAAACCAGCAAGCCGAATCATATTTTCTGCCAGGTCAACAATTTTAATTGGTTTTCCCATATCAAAGAGGAAAATTTCACCACCTTTGCCCATTGCTCCTGCTTCCATAACTAATTGTACGGCCTCAGGTATAGTCATAAAATATCTGGTGATTTCAGGATGCGTAACTGTTACTGGTCCTTTCTTTTCGATTTGACTTTTGAATCTCGGAATGACAGAACCATTTGAACCTAATACGTTTCCAAAGCGAGTGGTAACAAAACGTGTATTTTGTTCCCGATTTTTATAACGTTCAATTAAATCATTATCAAAGCTATTATTGAGCGATTGTATATAGATTTCCGCAATCCGTTTTGATGCACCCATGATATTAGTTGGCCTAACAGCTTTATCAGTTGATATCATTACGAATTTTTCAACATCAAATTCTATTGACATATCAGCGATATTTTTTGTGCCTAAAACATTAGTAGAAATAGCTTCTGCAGGATTTCCTTCCATCATTGGAACATGCTTATAAGCTGCAGCATGGAAAACAATTTGTGGTTTATACACTTCAAATAAAGTTCGTAATCTGCTTTGATTTTGTACATCGGCCATAAATAATTTGATTTTCCCGGCCTGAAAGCTGTCTTCTAATTCAAGCTGTAATTCATGAAGTGGTGTTTCAGCCTGATCGCATAAAATTAACATTTCAGGTTGATATTGAAGTGCTTGCCTAACAATTTCCGAACCGATAGAGCCTGCAGCACCAGTTACTAAAATACGTTTACCCTGCAAATCTGCTAATATGTTTTGCTTGTTAAGTTTAATTGGTTCACGCTCTAACAAATCTTCAATTTTTAAATCACGCAATTGGTCGGAGCTAAATTTACCATACAACCATTTGTTAGATGGTGGAACCATAATTACTTTCATGCCCGCACCTATGCAAGTGTCGATAATTTGCTTCCTATTTAAAGTGTTCGCGGAATTTTCAGCAAACAGGATCTTATTAATACCACATTTATGTTTTAAAACGGAAATTGCTGAGGAGTGATAAACTTTCTTTTGTTCCAGATATTTGTCGACACGATCTTTATTGTCATCAATAAAACCAAATACATTTAAGTTAGACTCTTTATCATTCTCTATTGCTCCTTTAATCAATATTGCTTTCTTTTCAGCTCCATATATTAAGATGTTTTCGGCCTTTGTCTCGTTTTTCAGTTCCTTAAAAAACAGAAAAATATTTTTAACGCAAATACGTAGGAAGATGAGAATGGAAGATGAGATGAAGAAGTTGAGAATAAGCGCTTTATCCATTTGTGTCCATGCTAATTGTAAACCTTGAGATAAGATTTTATTTAGACCAACAAAAAGAACACTGGTGATAAAAACAGCAAGAAAGACACGCATGATATCAGCTGTGTTCGAGTACCTGATGATGCCGGTATGAAGTTTCATGATCATAAACACGCATATGGCAATTGAACAGTACAAGCCAACATAAGTATAGTTATGAAAATTAAATACTTTGGTAACATGTAATGTATTTGTTAGCAAGATTGATAAGAACAGTGTCCAAAATACGATCGATTGATCTATTAATAAGATTAGCCATCTTGAATGTGCCTGATCGGGAAATAACAACTTTTTCATACTTGAGAATCATTAAATGTTCAATTATTTACTGGTTAGACATTCTATACAGCGGAAAAAAATCAACTTTATCATCAATTGAGTTTCCAGTTTGAAGAACGAGGTCGTTATATGCTATAGGATTGGCTATGTATCGCCAACTTTTGTAATCTAGCGTGAGATCTGAAAATCCTAATTTCCATTCAAATAAAGAGTTTTCTTTAAAACCTAAACCACCACCAAGATGATAGTAGCTCATTCCGATAGTGCGCCCAAGTAAGCTTACCTCATCAACTAGAAATTTTGCTGGCGAATATCGAAGGTATTGTGAGTTTGTGGCAATGAGATGTCCTTGAATAATTCCATTGTTACACATAATTATGCTTCCGCAAATAATTTTATCACCATCATAAACTAAAATAAGCTTTGCCAGGTATTCGTCTGTATTTAAAAGTTTGGTAAAGTATTCTTCAGTAAAAAGGTAAAATTCTGATGCATTAATTCGGTGCATATTTTGCTGATACAGTAAAGTGAATGCAGCAATTTGTTCCTGGGCAGAACAGTCTTTAATCTGAAAGCCCATTTTCCGGCATTTTTTAACACTGTCTAAGGTAGTTTGACGGTATTTCTTTCGCTGAATTTCTATCGGGTTTCTTAAATCGATGGCGACGGTTTTGCCGTTATCATGAAGACCATCAAATTGTTCTAACACAATTTCCTGCTCAAAAAATGGATGCATTTTAGAAAAAACCGAGACAATATTTTCAGCTTCTAAAAAGTTAAGAAATGAATTTTTAAATCTTGCTCTTAATTTTGACGGTATGTTCGCAAATGTAAAATTTGAAATTGGCCCAGAATAGCCATATACCGAATGTAAGTCAAAGTAGCTCGTTTTTGATATTTCGCGTTTTAATAATGGAAGCGCAATAAAATCATCTCTTTCCTGATGAACAAAAAGTAATGGTGTGCCTGTTTTTGCTAAAGCATGATAGTGCCAGCTATGATAAAAATCAGTTTCTACCGCACGATTTACTAAATCAACCCAATCACTTTTTTGATCGATTGTTAATGTGCGAACAGTTGCAGAAGCGTTATCTTCTATAATTGACATAACCCAAAAAATTAGCGCAAATTGATTAAGAGGCCACTTCTGAGATTCTATAAAGTGGAAAGAAATCTACTGTCGAATCTAGATCCAAGGATTTCTCGATAACAAGAGAATTATACAAATCATCATTTGCGATGTACCGCCAACTGTTGAATTCATAACACAGGTCAGAAAATCCCTTCTTCCAACCAAATAGTTTATCTTCTTTAAAGTTTACACCGCCTCCTAAATTAAAATACTTATAGCCCAGTTTACGACCGATAACTGTAATTTCATCCGTTAGCAGTTTTGCAGGCGAGTCGAAAAGATAAGCATCTAGTGTAGCAAGTAAGTGAACCTGCATAATCTCATTTGTACAAACTACAATCGCCCCAGAGATAGCATGGTTATCTTTAAACACTAAAAATAATTTTGTATCAAACTCATCAGCGGTTAATAGATTAACAAAGTAGGCTTCATCAAACAAGTAATTTTCTCGTGCTCCAATTCGCCGCATATTTTCAGCATAAATTTTAGCGAAAATTTTAGCGTCGTTCAGGTCAGTAGATAGATGAACTTCATATTCTTTTTTGCGAAGACGCCTAATTTTTTCTTTAACACTTTTTCTGTAACCAGCTCTTTGAGTTTCGATGGTAGTGGTAAGATCGATAGCTACAGTTTTGCCGTTGGAGTGAATGCCAGAAAATTTCTCCATTAAAAACTGCTGATCAAAAAATGGATGTAACCTTGAGAAAACGGTCACATTCTTTCCGGCAGCTAAGAATTCAAGAAAGCTAGTTTTAAATCTTTCCATTAGGCCGTCATCCAAATCTCTAAAGTTTTTATTTGATATTGGACCAGCATACCCATATACGGACGTGAAGTCGAAAAATTCTGAATTTGGAATTTGTCTTCTTAATAATGGAAAGGCTATGTAGTCTTCATTTTCTTCAAAAACAAATAAGATGGCCACACCACTGCTATCTAAAGAATGGTAATACCAGGTATGATAGAAATCATAGTGAAGGGCGTTCTTCACATACGCAGTCCATTCCGGTTTTTGGTGGATTGATAGAATTTTCTTCATTTGAGGAGTCAGTTAATTATGTCTTAGAATTTAGGCGGTAAGCGTAATCGCTTTTAAAGATTTCGCGTCTATACCCATCTTGATAAATTTGCCACTTTGCATGATAGGCTTAAAGCCTATTTTTTGTAGATAGAAAAAGCTGCTAAATTATCGGCATGAACATCTAGAAATATGCTATTTAATTCGAGATTGTAGAATGCGTATTTTAGCAAAAGTATTGATGCGCAATGGCCTACACCTTTGCCCCAAAACTGTCGCTCGCCAATAAATAAATGAAACTCTGCACTCTCAGCTGTAATATTTAAAAGTTGGATATTGCCTATGTACTGGTTAGTATTTTTCAGACATATTGCAAATCTCTTCTCATTTTTACGATTAATTTTTTCAAAAATCCATTGACGCTCCATTTCAGGAGTAATGTAACTTGATGATACGAATTTGGTAAAAACCCAAATTTCAGGGTCATTTCTCCACTTAGATGAGATTGTTGCATCTTCAATCGTTAATGGTCTTAAATAAATGTCAGCTTTCATAATAGAGATTTTACAACTTTCACAATCCTTTCCATATCTGTAAGATTATAACGATGATCAATGGGAAGTGCTATGAGGTTATTAGTGAGATTGTATTCAAAGCTACTTGGCGAAGTCCATTGATAAACATTAGGCCAATACGTAGCAATAAAGATTTTCCGTTCTATTAATTTTTTCTTTAGGCTTGGGTCATCTATCAATAAGGGGTAGACCATAGCTACATCATTTGAAGTGTAATTCATTTTCAGCAAATTGATATCAAAAAACTGTTCATGTAAATAGTCGAAATTGTTTTTTCGGGATGTTATACATTTTTGATAGTTTGTACCCGCCAGAATAGACTTAGTAATCCGCGACATCTCCTTGATATCGTTATTTACCAGGCTTTTGTTATTTTCAACATAATCAGCGTAACCCTTTTCTGTATTGATATCAACCCCTTTAATTAGATGTGAGAATCGATGTATCGATTCATCTTGCTGCAGTTGCAATCGCTTATGTGATCCAATATGAAGATATGCCCCATCAGGTACTCCAAAAAATTTCCGACATGAATAAAACGTGTCAGCATTATTTATGGGTTTTGTAAAAAATGCCTGGGCATTATCAATTATGATATTCTTGATCTTGCTGGTTAATGATGTCACTATATCCGTTTTTATACCAAAGTAATTTGTATACAACAAACAGCTTTGTTCATCAATAATGAAATCTATAATTGGACACAGATTTTCGTCAAGACTATAATACCTATATGCAATCTTTAGTTTCCGAATTGGTTCTAGTAAAACTTCACAAGTAAAATATGGTAAATAAATTGTCTTAAATTTTTTGATACGCAAAATATATTCAAGCGCATTTCTTCCGGTATTTAGTGCTATCAGGTCAGGATAATAAAGATCGCCATCATCCAGTTGCAGACCTATAAATCCACCTATTGGCTCTGCTAAATGCATTTCGAGTTTTATTTACAAGATTTAACCTTGATCGGATTTATACATTCTTTGCTCTATGGGCTGATAATATTCATGCAAACTCGCCGGAACCCTCGCATTATACCCAATAATTTGCCTTAAATCTGCAGCTAAAGTTTCACCAAACTCATAGCCTAAATAGCGAGGATAATCAAACTGTTGTTTAATATAAGGTTTTGTAAAACCGAGCGTCAGCGCACGACGTACCTTTCGGGTATAATTTATACCTCCTGCATGCCAAAGATTAGAATCAAACAAAATAATACTGCCTTTTTTAGCTATTGCTTGCTGAGCATATGATTTGAAGTATTTTTCGTCTGGCCGGCGATCTAATTTATGAGAACCTGAAAGAAAATGTGTTGCGCCATTGAACAGTGTGAAGTCATCAAGAACAACGATCATTTGAATCATAATTTTGTTCTCACTCGAAAATGTTCTCACATCTCTATGAATATTTTGAATATATGTTTTTGTTTTTTTAGAATTAATTACACCATTGATGCCATTCAAAATATAATTGCCACCAAGAAAATCTTTAAGCTCTCGATGGCAATAAAGTTTACTTAACAGTTCCAATGAAAAGTTGTCTTTTTCAAGCAAGTGATGTAATGTGCCCTCCATATTTACTTCAATGCCATTTAACATTTGAATTTCTCGTCTTATATGGTAAGATGAATCGAAAGCTGCTGTAACATCAGATATTAACCTTTGACTGATTGCTTTTTCATAAACTACCCAGCCATATTCATCAATAGCCTGCCTGAAATCTGCTAGGGTTGCTCGTTTGTAAATAAATGTATTCTTCACAATTCAAGGAATTTTAAGATGATTAAATTGATTGATTTAGTCGATTGAGTTTATCTATATCATTTGGCTCCAATTTATTTTGGATAAAGTGTTATCTAGCGAAACTTATAATTGCTAATGAACTGAGGGGCGGGTTACAATGGTTTAGCAATTGAAGCTTAATCCATCTATTTCAAAGAAAACTACGATCTAATTATACTGACACCCCGGCATCTTCAAGCAATTATTAGTTTATTTCTTCAGCGTAAAAAAGAATTGAAATTCATTTATATTAGTAATGCATTATGAAACGTAACTTAAAGTAGATGGTTATGAATAAAAACTTCTCAAAAGTGATGAGTGTATTGCGTCAGAGTAATATTTTAGCAACGTTGTGGCATAACGTTCTATTAGGATATTTTCCTAACATTTTACTGATCATCTGTAAGCGTACAAAGGTTGTCATTCATCGAACCGCTCAGGTAACCATAAAAAATAAGATTCAGGTTGGTTCTGCCTGGGAAGGTACCAACCATAGCTTTTCAACTTTAATGGTTGCTGAAAATGCTAAAATGATCGTTCACGGAAACTTTGATTTTCACACGGGAATTTTCATTGCCGTTAATAAGAATGCCATTCTTGAAATTGGAAGCGGATACACTAATAATGATGTTGATATTTCGTGTTTTAAATCTATTAAAATTGGAAACAATGTTGCCATCTCAAAAGGGGTAATTATCAGAGATTCTGATAACCATGAAATCGGAAACGACGGAAATGATATCAGTAAGCCTATCGAAATAGGCGATAACGTTTGGATTGGATTACGAGCAATTATTCTAAAAGGTGTTAAAATAGGAAACGGATCTATCATTGCCGCCGGTGCCTTAGTTAATAAAGATGTTCCGGCAAATTGTTTGGCAGCAGGAGTTCCAGCTATGATAATTAAGGAGAATATTAGTTGGAAATAGAATGCAATTAGTAAAAATATAAATTATTTAGGAAGCAACCTTCATTATTTTTAGCATTTGAGCATTAACCAAATTCACATCGAACTTCCTTTCGGCAAATAACCTGCCGTTCCGGCCATTTAAAATAATATCAGTTGGATTGGAAAGGTAGTGCATCATCGAACCTGCCAGTGCTGCAATATCCCTAACAGGTATCAGAAAGCCATTCCTATTATCAGGTAAATCGGTTACAGTTTCCCTACAGCCGACAGAATTACATGTTATTACAGGTCTTCCCATAGCCATGCCTTCCAGTAAACATCGTGGTACTCCTTCTCCATAATATGACGGTAAAACAATTACTGATGCACCTCTAATATATGGCTTCACATCATTTACCAATCCTAAATAGCTAATAACCTCACCAGATTTGATTTTATCAAAAAGATCCTCAGAAATTGAATCTATATTGTTATAGTGCGGCATTATTTCAATGTGATTATATATGCATAGGTACTAATGGAAAATCTAAGGCTATAATTGGTACAACGGCCAGCAAACTCATAGTTGCATCACCCGTACCAGTAGTAAGTATTCCTAGTACACGATCATCTAAAAAATTGACTCAGGTGTGTTATGCCAGCAACATGGTAAATTATCAAAAAGAAATCAGGAAGGTAATCACTTTCGCGGAGCCACTGGATGCCTCGATAATTATGTTGCATATTGTTAATGCAAAAGAAAATCTTCCGAAAGCAATAGCAATAGAAACCAAACTTTTAAAAAAAACGGAGCGAATTGTTAAGGTAAAATATTTAAAACGAAATTTAGAACAGACTTTATGTGACGATATTAATACCGCAGTAAAAAAAATTAAACCAGGACTTATGGTATTCTTTATTCATCGGTCTCAACCTTATTGGAATGCCATGTTTCATCCTTCCAATATTAAGCCCTTTTCCTTTTATGCAAAAATTCCGATTCTGAGTTTCAAAAAGTAATTACTTAGAGATAGCCGGATTTAATGATGAGTCGATTTTATCAATTCGCTAGATGATCAAATGCCGGCAGCCGAAATTAGACGAATCAGTATGATTCTCTTTGTCATCAAAACCGAGAATTATGCTTCATGTTTCGATAGACAAAAAAAAGAGGCTTATGCCTCTTTCTTGTATTCATCACAGCATATATTACGCTTTTGTTGCGCTATTTTCTGAGCTGATTTTTTAATTGCTTGTTTATGCGCTCCAATACGTCGTCGATATCAAAAGGTTTACTGATATAGTCGTTCGCAAAAGCAGCTATAGCTTTTTGTTCACTATTATTTTGAGCAGACATTACTATAATCGGAATGTGTTTGGTGAAAATATCTGTTTTCAAATCTTCACAAATTTCAGCACCATTACCATCAGGCAACATTACGTCTAATAAAAAAAGATCAGGCATCGCATCCTGAATGTTTTTTTTCAACTCGGCAAATGAAGAAGATAGCTGTAATTCAAAACCTTCCTCTTTTAATAAAATTTCAATTACATTTCTTATTTCCTGATCGTCTTCTAAGATGTGTATTCGTTTAGTTTCCATATTCAAATTATATCGTTTTGGTTTATGTGTACTTTTCAATTCTACACAATAGTTACAGTAACACCTAAACTTTCTAAATGTTTTACTATTTGTTCAGAAATTCCTTTATCGGTTATGATATGGTCTATTTCATCAAGACCGCAAATCTTACCGAATCCTCTTTTTCCAAATTTTGTTGAATCCGCAAGCACAACTGTTTTTTGAGAAGCATTAATCATTTTTCTATTCAAGTGGGCCTCCATTGCATTTGTGGTGGTAAGTCCGTAATCCAGGTCAATTCCATCAACACCCAAAAATAATTTGTTGAAATAAAAATCACCTAGAATCTGTTCTGCATATGAACCCATAACAGACGAGGAACTTTTTCTTAATAAGCCACCTAGTTGTATAACTTCAATACTTGGTTCACGCATTAATTCTAAAGCAACGTTCAAAGCCGAGGTTACAACAGTTAAAGTTGTACCAGATGGAATATTTTTAGCGAAATAAAAAACCGTGGTTCCAGATGCAATTACTATTGAATCGTTTTCGTTTAGTAAGGAAACAGCGGCTAACCCTATTTTATTTTTTTCAGTAGATTGTATTTTTTCCTTTTCGTTTACCGGTCTGTCTACTGTATATGGATTGTTTATTGTTGCACCACCATGAGTTCTAAACAGCAATGTCTTATCTTCAAGAAGTTTTAAATCCTTTCTTATTGTTACAGATGATACTTTCAACTCCTTACACAAATCAACAACATTGATGTATTGATCTCTCTGTAAGCGATTTAAAATAAACTGGTGCCTTTCAGCTAAATTCATCATAAACTATACTCTTTATTTAAGCTGCAAAATAGCAAATTAAATTCTCAAAACGGATGGTGTGAATTATTTAATCTTTTTTTAACATAGTTATTGTATTATTTCGAAAAGGATTATTTATACTTGCGTATTGTTTCGTTTTATTATTTTTATAAAGTAAATGAAAAGACTACACCAATATAACCTTACAAACAACGGCATGTGGGACATCATCATTATTGGTGGTGGCGCTACGGGACTAGGTACAGCACTCGATGCCGTTACCCGAGGTTTGAAAACTTTATTAATAGAACAATCGGATTTTGCTAAAGGAACATCAAGCCGGAGTACAAAACTTGTTCACGGTGGTGTAAGATATCTGGCACAGGGTGATATTGGTTTGGTTAAACATGCACTTCTTGAAAGGGGTTTGCTGCAAAAAAACGCCCAGCATCTGGTAAATAAAGAAGAATTTATTATCCCGTGTTATGATTGGTTCTCAGTAGCCAAATATTTAACCGGACTAACTATCTACGATTGGCTGGCGGGAAAATTTAGCTTCGGAAAATCGAAATACTTTTCCAAAAAACAAACTTTGGGCATGATGCCCGGTATTAACGAAAAAGGTTTAAAGGGCAGTGTTCGTTACTATGACGGAAAATTCGATGACGCCAGACTTGCCATCAACATCGCACAAACAGCGATTGAGCAAGGCGCTGTATTATGTAACTATACGAAAGTAACGGCACTACTCAAAAATTCTGATGGTGGAGTGAATGGTGTGGAGCTGCTCGATACAATTACAGGTGAAACATCGCAACAACATGCAAAAGTTGTAATTAATGCCACCGGAGTTTTTGTTGATGATATCCTGAAGATGAACAATCCAAATTCAAAAAAAATGGTTCGGCCAAGTCAGGGTGTACATGTTGTTTTGGATAAAAGCTTTTTAGAAAGCGAATCGGCACTTATGATTCCTAAAACTTCTGATGGCAGAGTGCTTTTTGCAGTGCCCTGGCATCAACATCTATTAGTAGGCACTACTGACACTCCCCTGAATGAACATAGTTTAGAGCCAAGAGCATTAAAAGAAGAAGTAGACTTTATTATGGCAACTGCTGCTTCATACTTTAAAACAAAACCAGTAGAAAAAGATATTTTAAGTGTGTTTTCAGGATTACGGCCCCTTGCCGCCCCTACCAATGGTGATAGCAGCAGTACCAAGGAAATTAGCCGGGATCATAAATTGGTGGTGTCAGCCAAAGGTTTGATTACAATAACCGGTGGCAAATGGACTACGTATCGAAGAATGGCAGAAGAAACTGTAGATCTGGCGATAATGCATGCTAATTTAAGCGCCAATCCTTGCATTACGAAAACGTTGAAAATTCATGGCAGTATGGAGACCAAAGGAAATCATCATCTTGATATTTACGGAACAGATAGGGCAAATATCGAAAAGCTGGGTCAACAGGAACCCGAACTAAATGAAAAACTTCATCCAGCTTTTCCTCATATTAAAGCAGAGGTGGTTTGGTCTGCAAGAAATGAAATGGCAGAAACAATCGAAGACATTTTAAGCAGGAGATTAAGAATACTATTTATAGACGCCTACGCTGCTAAAGAGATGGCACCAGTTGTGGCTTCGCTTCTCGCCAAAGAACTTAAGCAACAAATTAGTTGGGAAAACGATCAGATCAATAATTTTAATAATTTAGCCAATGGCTATATATATCAATCGGTAGAAATTGAAACACAACCGGCTTTAGCCAAATAAAACTAACCAAATCAATTATGAGCAAGTATATCATGTCCCTTGATCAGGGAACCACAAGTTCGAGGGCGATCATTTTTAATCATAACGGCGAAATTGTTGCCATTGCACAGAAAGAATTTACCCAGATTTATCCTCAGGCAGGCTGGGTAGAACACAATCCATTAGAGATCTGGTCTACACAATTATCGGTAGCAGCAGAAGTGATTGTTAAAGCTGGTCTTTCAGCTACCGATATCGATTCTATAGGAATCACTAATCAGCGGGAAACTACCGTTGTCTGGGATCGGGAAACCGGCCTACCTGTTTATAACGCTATTGTTTGGCAAGATAGAAGAACGTCATCTTATTGTGACGAAATTAAGGCTCAGGGTTTAGCAAAAAAAATTCAAGATAAGACTGGTTTGATTATCGATTCATATTTTTCTGCGACCAAAGCAAAATGGATACTGGAGAATGTGGAAGGCGCAAGGGAGAAAGCGGATGCCGGAAAACTCGCTTTTGGCACTATAGATTCGTGGCTGATATGGAAATTAACTGGTGGCGAAAAGCACGTCACTGATGTAACCAATGCTTCACGTACAATGATCTATAACATTCATAATTTGGCCTGGGATGATGAATTGTTGACACTATTTGGTATTCCTAAAAGTATGCTACCTGAAGTTAAATCATCAAGCGAAGTATATGGGGAAACAGCTGGTAGAATTTTAGCAGCAAAAATTCCAATCGCAGGTATTGCTGGCGACCAACAGTCTGCATTATTTGGACAAATGTGTACTGAAGTAGGGATGGTAAAAAATACCTACGGAACAGGATGTTTTATGCTTATGAATATCGGAACAGAGCCAAAACTTTCTGCGAATAACTTGCTTACCACCATTGCTTGGCAGATCAAAGATCAGGTTAATTATGCGCTAGAAGGAAGTATATTTATTGGTGGTGCTGTTGTTCAGTGGCTGAGAGATGAAATGGGTTTGATATCGAAATCGGCAGATGTAGAAACATTAGCACAAAAAGTTAAAGATACTGATGGAGTTTACGTGGTTCCGGCTTTTGCAGGTTTGGGTGCGCCACACTGGAACCAGCATGCCAGAGGAACGATCACCGGATTAACGCGTGGCACTAATAAGTCGCATATTGCCCGGGCAGCTTTAGAGAGTATTGCTTTCCAAACCATGGATGTGTTAAAAGCAATGGAAGCTGATGCAGGGGTAAATATTGCTGAATTACGGGTAGATGGTGGTGCTACGGCGAATAACTTATTGATGCAGTTTCAGGCAGATCTGCTTAACTGCAAAGTTATTCGCCCGGAAATTACCGAAGTAACCGCTCTAGGGGCAGCCTATTTGGCTGGTTTAGCAACGGGCTTTTGGGATAGCATTGATCAGATACGTTCTCAGTGGAATGCCGACAAAACATTTGTAGCAGAAGATGGAATTGATAATACATCTCGTATTAAGGGATGGAACAGAGCTATAAAAGCAGCAAAGGCAAGCGCTGAAGATTAATTTTTTAGTTTAGATTTTAACCAGATATTCATCATGACAGAATTTGTTGCAGAATTTTTCGGCACAGCGCTACTCATCCTTCTTGGAAACGGTGTTGTAGCAAACGTTGTGCTTACAGGCACGAAAGGAAATAATAGCGGTTGGATTGTAATTACTACGGCCTGGGCGTTAGCAGTATTTGTTGGTGTTGTTATTGCAGCGCCATTTAGTGGTGCACATTTAAATCCGGCGGTTACCATTGCCCTGGCAATCGCACAAAAATTTCATTGGGTAAAAGTTCCATACTACATTTTAGCACAGCTTTGCGGTGCTATGGTTGGTTCATTTTTAGTTTGGGTGATGTATAAAGATCACTTCGATGCTACGGATGATAAAGGACTTAAAGCAGCTCCGTTTGCCACAGCTCCGGCAATAAGAAATTTGAAATCGAATTTATTTTCGGAGATACTGGGAACCTTTGTGCTGATTTTTGTGATCTTCTATTTTACCAATGCCGAAATGGGAAGCGATAAAACGCCGATAGGTTTAGGTTCACTTGGTGCAATTCCCGTAGCGTTCCTGGTTTGGGTTATCGGACTGGCGCTTGGCGGCACTACCGGGTACGCAATTAATCCCGTTCGTGATTTAGGCCCACGTATTATTCATGCCATTATTCCCATGAAGGGCAAAGGCTCCAGCGATTGGGGCTATTCATGGGTTCCGATTGTTGGGCCAATCATTGGAGCCACACTTGCAGCACTGCTATACCTCTCCTTAAATTTATAGAACGAAAAACTCCATTGCAGCAAACAATGGAGTTTTTCATTTAAATTGAGATGAACAAAAACTTAAATAGTATCGATAAGCAACTAATCGAAAACAGCGTTTAATTATTATATTTGGATATCACGATTCGTTTTCTAATCAAACATCATTCATCTTGCAAGATTATTTCCTTTTTATAGATACTGAAACCTCAGGCTTGCCCAAAAGCTGGAAAGTATCTTATACTCAGGATAAAAATTGGCCCCATATCATTCAGATCGCATGGGTGGTATATGATAAAAATTTCATTGAGGTAGATCGGAAAAACTATTTTATTGAAAATGATGGCTTCAAGATCGAAAAGTCATCTCAAAAAATACACCACATTACTACAGAATATCTTCAAGCAAACGGAAAGCCGAGAGCATTCGTTATGAATGCATTTCATGAGGATATCAAAAAATATAAACCATTGACCATTGGTCATTTCGTGGAGTTTGATTATCACATGATAAATGTAGAATTCCAACGATTGGGCATTGTTAATGTGCTGCAAAACCTAACGTTATTTTGCACGATGAAAGCGAGCAAACCTTATGTTCGAAATCCTGAAGTTGAACTTTTGAAGCTTAACCAGTTTTATTTCGAACTGTTTAACGAAGAACCTAAAGATTTTCATAACGCCTTATCTGATGCATTAAACACTGCAAAAATTTTCTTTCATCTATTTCGAACTGGAGAAGTTAACTTCGAAAAAATTGAGGCGCAACAAAATGAAATTGCGATACCAGCCGCTTCTGATAAAAATAACTCTGTTAAGAAACTGATTAGTCGATTATTTTCTATTTAATTTATGAGCGATAAATTGACATTTCTAAAAAATACTGCTCCCTTTAATGGATTGCCTGAAAATGTGCAGGTTGAAATCTCCACTCTTTTAGAAGAACGCTCCTATCCTATTGAAACGAAAGTATTTGAACAAGGAATTCAAAAACTCAAAGGCATTCAAATAATTGAAACAGGTAATTTCGAGACTTTTTTTCTTGATCATAATAAAGCCAAAAGAAAACCAGAAACTTATTTGGCCGGCTCAATCTGTGGCGGGATTTCAATTTTATTTAACAAAAGAAAGTCGTTAAAAACCGTAATTGCAACAGCCGGAACCCACACCTATTTTTTACCTCGGAAAGATTTTAAAAGAATATGTACGGAATATGAGGAGTTTTTCGATTTTTTCGCCAACGATTTCGGCAAGCGAATGCTTGATGATGAGTATGCTCATTTTTACCGAAATAACAGCACTTTAGAGGATAATTATTTGGTTGTTGATCAACTGTATTCCTCTACTATAAAAAGTGTGAGCTACAGAAATATCATCGAAAGCCATGAATCTACCCCGATTTTCGAGGTAGCAAAAAAAATGTCCGAGCAAAAAACAAGTTGCCTGTTTGTTACCAACAACGAAAACCAGTTTATCGGCTTTGTTACTGATATTACTTTACGAGATCGAGTGATTGCCGGACAAATTAGCTCCAAAGAACCGATTAGTAGTGTAATGGATGATGAAATCGTTAGCATATCTGCTGATGCTTATGTTTATGAAGCTATTTTATTGATGTTTAGTAGTAAGTCTAGATATTTACTGGTGGAAGATGACGGGAAGTTTGTTGGCTTTTTAAGCCGAAACAGATTGCTCAGTGAACAAACAAAGTCTCCACTGGTATTCATTCAATCCGTAAAATCGGCTACTAACATTGACGAGCTAAAATCTAAATGGCAAAAAGTTCCAGGCATAGTTGCCCAATTATTAGAAAGAGGTGTACATGCCGAAATCGTCAATCAGGTGATTACAACAATTGCTGATACCATTTCTAACAAAATTATTGAAGATGTAATTCGTAAACTTGGTCCACCGCCAGCAAAATTTGTATTTATGGTTTTAGGAAGTGAAGGAAGGAAAGAACTTTCGCTTAAAACAGATCAGGATAATGCGATTATCTACGAAGATACATCAGAAGATCAAAGGGCTATGGTACGTACTTATTTTCTAGACTTTGCCACACAGGTTTCAGATAAGTTAAACTACGTTGGTTTCGTATATTGCGATGGCGACTACATGGCAACCAATCCGAATTGGACGCATTCATTATCACACTGGAAATACAATTACAAAAATTGGATTGAAGAAGCCTTACCAGAAGCTGCTGTAAAGTTTGCTGCTTTTTTCGATTGCCGGGCGATTTACGGAGATTTAGAAATTATGCAAAACCTCAGGGAATTTGTTGATGAAGAACTTAAAAAGCCAATTGAAAAATTCTACGTGTATCTGGCAAAAAATGCGCTACTATATGAACCACCATTAACCTATTTCAGGAATATCAAAACGCAGAAGATAGAAAGTAAGGAAGTATTTGATATTAAAACAGCAATGACTCCAATTGTAGACTTGGTTCGTGTTTATGCCTTACAAAACCGAATTTTTCAACGTGAAAATACAGGTGAACGATTAAGGCAACTGAAGGATTTAGGTGTGTTTAATCAAACGCAGTATAACGAGCTAACGCAATCCTATTATTATTTGATGGGATTGCGATTGAAAAACCAGGCCGATCAGATTATCAAACATCAGGTAAGCCCGAATAATTTAATTGAGATCAATAACCTTACAAAAATTGAAAAGGTAACCTTGATTGAGATTTTCAAAACCATTCTGAACTTCCAAAGCGGTATCAAGATGAAATTTACCAATAGCCTCATTTAACAAAAAAGGGAACCAAATTGGTTCCCTTTTTTAATATCATAATCGCCGATGGCGAGAATTTCTATTTTACTGCATCAATTACAGCTTTGAAAGCTTCTGGGTGATTCATTGCTAAATCAGCCAATACTTTACGGTTTAAACCGATTTCTTTTGAAGCAAGTTTACCGATTAATTGAGAGTAAGAAATACCGTGCTGACGAGCACCTGCATTAATACGTTGGATCCATAATCCGCGGAATTCTCTTTTCTTAACTTTACGGTCACGGTATGCATATTGCAAACCTTTTTCTACTGTGTTTTTAGCAACCGTAAAAACTTTACTTCTTGCTCCCCAATAACCTTTTGCAAGGTTAAGGACTTTTTTCCTTCTTCTTCTCGAAGCTACTGCGTTTACCGAACGTGGCATGTTGTTGTTGTTTTTTGGTAAGCGGCGTTCATTTAAGAATCTTTAATGCCTGATACCTGGTGAATTAATAAATTACTTTCCGATACAAAGCATACGTTTAACGTTACCTGAATCTGCATCTGTTACAATTCCTGCATTTCCAAGAGCACGTTTACGTTTAGTACTCATCTTTGTTAAGATGTGACTTTTGTATGCTTTGTTTCTTTTGATTTTACCTGTTCCAGTAAGCGAAAAACGCTTTTTAGCACTGGAATTGGTTTTCATTTTTGGCATAACCTGTTTTTTAATTTATAAACCTATTTTTATTTTTTTGTCTACTTTAGGCGCAACTGTAAGGAACATACGTTTACCTTCTAACTTTGGTAATAACTCTACTTTTCCTACATCTTCCAAAGCCTGGGCAAACTTTAATAATAAAATCTCACCCTGCTCTTTGTAAACAATTGCTCTACCTTTGAAATGCACATAAGCCCTAACCTTCTCACCATTCTCTAAAAAGCTTACTGCATGTTTCAGTTTAAACTGGAAATCATGGTCGTTTGTATTCGGACCAAAACGAATCTCCTTAATTACAGTTTGCTTAGCATTGGCTTTAATTTCCTTTTGCTTTTTCTTTTGCTCATAAACGAACTTACTGTAATCGATAATTCTACAAACGGGTGGTACTGCATTTGGAGAAATTTCTACCAAATCCAATTCCAGTTCATCAGCAAGTGCCAAAGCTTTTGCCAAAGGATAAATCCCCGGTTCAACATTATCGCCAGCCAAACGCACTTCAGGCGATTTAATGTACTGATTAATGTTATGTTCTGCTTCTTTTTTCTTAAAAGGCGGACGTGGTCCCCTGTTAAATCCTGGTCTTCCTAATGCCAAATTTGTATTATTTAATTTAAACTGTTATTTCTTTTCTTAATAAATTGTTGAATTCCTCCAACGTCATTTCGCCCAAATCACCCTCACCATGTTTACGAACTGAAACTTTATCTTCAGCCATCTCTTTATCGCCGATAATGAGCATGTATGGGATCTTTTTAACTTCAGCATCGCGGATTTTTCGTCCGATTTTCTCGTCACGAAAGTCAATCAGCCCGCGAATATCGGAATTATTTAGTTCATCTAAAACTTTTTTTGCATAATCTTCATATTTTTCTGAAATAGGAAGAATGATAAACTGTTCAGGACTCAACCATAATGGGAAATTTCCGGCACAATGCTCAATTAAAACAGCAATAAATCTTTCCAGTGAACCAAAAGGCGCCCGGTGGATCATTACTGGTCTGTGCTTCTGGTTATCGCTACCTGTGTATTCTAATTCGAAACGCTCTGGCAAGTTATAATCAACCTGAATGGTACCTAATTGCCATTTTCTACCTAAAGCATCTTTCACCATAAAATCTAGCTTCGGGCCATAAAAAGCCGCTTCGCCATATTCTACAACAGTATTTAGGCCTTTCTCGGCAGCTGCTTCGATAATTGCATTTTCAGATAATTTCCAGTTTTCATCAGAACCAATATATTTCGCTTTGTTCTCCGGATCTCTTAACGAAATCTGAGCAGTATAGTTTTCAAAACCTAAGGATTTAAATACGTAAAGCACTAAATCTATAACTTTCTTAAACTCTTCTTTCACTTGTTCTGGCATACAGAATAAGTGTGCATCATCCTGAGTAAAGCCACGTACACGGGTTAAACCATGCAATTCACCGCTTTGTTCGTAACGATATACGGTACCAAATTCTGCAAAACGAACCGGAAGATCTTTGTAAGAACGCGGTTTTGTTTTATAAATCTCACAGTGGTGAGGGCAATTCATTGGTTTTAAGAAGAACTCCTCTCCCTCTTGCGGGGTTTTTATAGGCTGGAATGAATCTTTGCCATATTTTTCCCAGTGACCAGAAGTTACATATAGGTTTTTGTGTCCGATGTGTGGCGTTACAACCTGCTCATAACCAGCTTTAGCTTGTGCTTTGGTTAAAAAATTAACCAAACGTTCACGCAAAGCAGTTCCTTTTGGCAACCACAATGGTAAACCCATTCCTACTTTTTCAGAAAAAGCAAATAACTCAAGCTCTTTACCTAATTTGCGGTGATCACGTTTTTTAGCTTCTTCGATCATCGCTAAATATTCAGTTAGTTCACTAGCCTTAGGAAAAGTTACCCCGTAAATGCGTGTCAACTGTTTTTTAGTTTCGTCACCTCTCCAATAAGCGCCGGCCACGTTCATCAGTTTTACTGCCTTAATAAAACCGGTATTTGGAATGTGCGGACCTCGACATAAATCGGTAAACTGACCTTGAGTATAGAAAGTGATTTTTCCGTCTTCCAGACCATCAATCAAATCCAGTTTATACTCATCGCCTTTTTCTGTAAAATATTTAACTGCATCAGCTTTTCTTACGCTTTCACGTATAAAAGTTTCCTTTTGTTTAGCCAACTCAATTATTTTAGTTTCAATTGCCTTGAAATCATCTGATGAGAATTCTTTATCGCCAAAATCTACATCATAATAAAAACCGGTTTCAATTGCCGGACCGATACCAAATTTAGTACCTGGATAAAGCGCTTCTAAAGCTTCGGCCATTAAGTGGGCAGATGAATGCCAGAATGTTGATTTTCCAGCAGTATCATTCCAGGTTAATAGCTTAACAGAAGAATCTGCTTCGATTGGGCGTGTGGAATCCCAAACTTCGCCATTTACCTCGGCAGCTAAAACGTTTCGGGCTAAACCCTCAGAAATTGATAATGCAATTTGATGGGCGGAAGTGCCCTTCTCGTACTGACGGACAGATCCATCAGGTAATGTAATATTAATCATCTACAACTATGATTTGTTCCTTGTTCTTTTGTTTAAGATTCGGAACGGTTTAAAAAATAATTAGTTCTAATCACATACAAAGTGATTTTTAATTACCGCGAAGATAGGGAAATTTCTTCTACGAATTAATCGTGTATTTAATTTTATCCATGCCAACTCCTTCTGAAATCAAAAAAAGCCTGTCCGATAAGATCGAACAGGCTCAAAATAAGTTAAATGTTATGTTTAGAATGGTCCACCGCCAATTACAACGGCTCTACCACCACCAAAATTACCGCCTGGTCTGTTATTTCTGAAACGTTTCATCATGTTATCCATTTTAGTTTTGTAGTCTGCCTCGGTAATTAACTTAGCCTTTTTAGGCGCAGTAACATCTTTAGCACTTACGCCTCTATACTCAATGCTTTTTGCTATCGTACTATTACCTCTACCTTCAATGGCTAATACCGCACCTTCAGTCCACATTTTTGGGTTTGGTGAAAAATTGAAACCCAAATCATTGGTATACCAAATGTGGGTTTCTTCGGTTACATCACGCTCTACATCTAAGATTTTTACCGATCTGGTTGATTTAACAATGGCTTCTTTACAATCGAAACCAATGATTTTTTTTGTGGCATCCGTTTTAACAACTTCAATTCTTGGAGGAACAACGGGTTTAGCGTTTGCGGTATCTCCGGAATTTCTACCACCCATTCTAAACGAACCAATAGGACCAGAAGTTGATAATTCCAGTTTACTTGGCATATAATAAGTTGTATCGTTTAAATCAAAAACCTCACTTAATTTCTGATCAGCAAAGGAATAATAATATTCTCTATTGCCACCAGCTCCGCCAAAGCGCATCATCATCCGGCCCATTCCGCCGCCGCCACCTCCACCGTTGCTATCTTCAGTTTCTTCAACAGGCATGTAGCTGGCATTAGTTGCATTAAAAAGCAATTCGAAATTCGATTTACTGCTTGAAGGCATTCTTGCTTTCATTTGGTCTGGAATCTGCATTCCACTTGCAGCAGCCATCGCTGCAGGGTCAACTGTATTTTCAAATTGAATAGCTCCCGAAGTTTTCTTTTGTGCATCTGCAACAGATACCAAAGTGAACACACTAAATAGCGCTAAGAATATTTTTTTCATCTTTTTTATATTTGATTTTTAGGTGATGAAGCCCCATGGTTTTATTTAAAAGTTAATTTTTATAAACCACGATGGTTTCATTGTATATGTTTTGTTCGTGTTTGAATCAAAATTCTGAAAAAGGTTTAATAAGGGTATAGATTTAACCTAAATGTTGTTAATATCGTTGGCACACATACCATAATAGTTATTAAGCCTAGTACTCAGTACTTTCTAACCAACCATTGCATAAAACATCGGCAATATGCATGGTTTTAATTGGGAGCTTATTTTTATCGATGTAACCCTGAAGATGTAAAAGACAAGATAGATCTGTAGAAATAATATAATCGGCTTGTTGAGCAAGCGCATGATTTACCTTTTGCTCTGCCATGGCAGAAGAGATTGCATCGAATTTCACAGCGAATGTACCACCAAAACCACAACACATATCATTATCGGCAAGTTCGAGCATTTCCAAACCATGTACTTTTGATAAAAGCTGGCGAGGTTCATCTTTGATTTTGCACTCGCGTAAAGCGCTGCAAGAATCGTGATAAACGGCTTTACCTTCTAATTCTGCTCCGAAATAATCCTTTTTAGCTACGTTAATTAAAAAATCTGAAAGCTCCCAGATGTTTGATTGCAGACTGCGACACTTATTGTGAACGATTGTATTGGTAAATAAATCGTTATAACCGCCTTTTACCATTCCAACACAAGAAGCTGAAGGTGCAACCACGTAAGTGTTTTCTGTGAAATCGTTCAAAAATTTAGTGCCAACTTCTTTGGCTTCATCCCAGTAACCAGCGTTGTAGGCCGGCTGACCGCAACATGTTTGCTTGGAATTGTATTCCACCTTACATCCTGATTTTTCTAATAATCTTAACGTATTAAAAGCGGTTTCGGGATATAATTGGTCTACAAAACAGGGAACAAACAATTCTACTTTCATCAACAGGTATTCTTTAGCCTACAAACTTACACTTTTACTATTTCTTTGCGTTCGATTTTTTTCAAGAGCGCTAAAAACACCAAGCCAACTATAAAAAATGATGCCAAAGCGATAATAGAATAACGGATATTTCCGGTTAAATCTTCAATGTATGCAAAACTAAATAGACCGATTACGATGGCAAGCTTTTCAGTTACATCATAAAAACTAAAAAACGATGTACTGTCGGGCGTGTTTGTTGGCAAATATTTCGAATATGTGGAACGTGACAACGACTGGATTCCGCCCATGATTAATCCTACGATCGCCGCTAGGGAGTAAAATTGATATTCGTTGGTAATATTGTAGCCGTAAACACAACAACCAATCCAGATCAACACCACCATCATCAATACATTTACATTTCCCCATTTTTTTGCTAAAAATGACATCAGTAATGCACCTGGGATAGCTACCAGCTGAATAATCAGGATTACAGCGATTAGTTTAGCAGTTCCTAATTTTAACGTTTTTTCTGCGAAACCGGCAGCTGCTAACATAATGGTTTGAACACCCATAGAATAAAAGAAAAATGACAGCAAAAAACCTTTCAATTTCTTTATCAACTTTAATTGTTTCCAAACTTTAGTTAATTCGCTGAAACCATCTTTGATAATATTAGTCTTTACTTTTCCGGTTTGAGGCGTCCCATCGGGTAGCACCGCAAATGGTATCTGAGAAAAAGCAACCCACCAAAGG
>NZ_AJLG01000052.1 GCF_000258495.1 Pedobacter agri PB92 | reverse complement strand
ATGCAGCAAGTTTTGTGGTACTGAATTACACTGTAGCTAAAGATAAAAACAAAAGTGTATTATATCACCAGAGGATTGAAATCAGATCAAAAGGAAGCTACAGAAAAAGCTGATTATGCGGTACTGGATGGCGCTGATGCTGCAACCTTTGAAATGATCAATAGTAAAGAATACCGGGATAAGAATAGAACATGGACAATTGCCAGGGAAGGAGAAAAGGTAGAATATAATATGCCAGAAGGGCGCACTAAATAGCTGTTAATCTGTTGCGCAGATTAACAGCTGCATGTTTAAATCGAACCTATTGTTGGAGTTTGATTTCGCCTAAATCTGTTGTAGCGCTGTCTTTTACAGCAACCTTTTCAATTGTGGCATCCTTGTAAGGTGCATTGGCTTTTATCCAAACAGTATAAACACCTTCCTTCAAATTGGTGAAGGTGAACGCTCCCTGACTAACCTGAGCTTGTAGTGTATCCGTGCCGGCAACCAATGAAACTCCTGCTATGGCATCAGTTGGCGTTACTCGTCCAACTATTCCACCTACTTTAATGTAACTAAACGCAACAAAGAAAATGGTTGAAACCATTAGTGCTGTCAAAAATAATCCTAACTTTTTCATTTTATAATGATTAAATGGATGAATCTTTTGGATAAACATGTGGCAAATTAAATTGTTTGTTGCAGAATTAGCACAGTATCTAAAGGCTAATCAAATGGCTGTCTGAATTTTCATACAGCCAAATCACACTTGCACTAAAATAGTAGCTTTAAGGCGTTAACAAAGCGTTAAAATCAGATTAGAATGTAACATTACTATAGTGTTGATTGCACACGAAGTCATGCTTTCGTCACGAAAATGCTATACGCCAATTATTGGCAATAATGTTGTAATAAGCTGAACATATATGCGTTTTGTATATACTTTAGAAAAAGATCTAAAGCTTCCTCGCGGTTTAGTTACCCGCAATGAGGATTTCTTCATAAATAGTTTGTTTGGTTTATTATCCGGTTAGAGGAGCCCTCCTCAACCGGATTTTTTCTTTTAAGGGGTTTTTCTTTTACATTTGGCGCAATCGTTAATTAAGCATTGTGAATAAACCAATCAAAAAAATAGCTATCGTCGGACCAGAAAGTACAGGCAAATCGACCATGTCTCAATTGTTGGCTAAACATTACAAAGTTTCATGGGTGCCAGAGTATGCCCGCTATTATTGCGAAAACCTCATCGCACCTTATACTTTGCAGGATGAAATAAATATGTACTATGGTCAGGTAGCTTTAGAAGATGCGATTTTAGTTACAACAGAAAACGATTTTATTATTTGCGACACCACCTTCGTGACTGTAAAAATCTGGAGTGATGAAATGTTAGGTGAAACGCCACAATTGGTTTTAGATGCTTTGCCAAAAAGACCTTATGATCTCTACTTGCTTATGGATATTGACTTGCCCTGGCAGGATGATCCGTTAAGGGATTTTCCTAATCAACGCGAATATTTTATGGAGGTTTGGCACAAAGAACTAAAGGCTTTAAATGCCAATTATAAAGTAATAAGCGGATTGGGAGATCTTCGCATTCAACATGCTATTGAGGCAATTGATGAATTTTTAGCTTTATAAATTTGGAAAGCAATGGTACGGCTTTTAAGATATTGTTCCCGCCCCCCGCTTCTGCCACAATGAAAAATTGTGGGCATCTCGCTATGGTCGGGTTTAGGTGGCCACATCGCTGCACAAGTTGAAGTAAGCTAAACCCGATTAAAATGAAAATCCTTTTTATATTTTCAAAGTTGCTAACCCCGATGGACAAAATGCTATTAGGGTTAGCAACTTAATATAAAAAGACTGTAATGTAAGCGGGGCGAAATTAACCGACAAGGGATAAAGATTGCTTTTCAAAAAAGATTATCTACCATTTTAGCACAATCTTCACATATTTTTCTACATTTGCGACATCATTAGGGGTGCCTTGTTTGTTATAAACACAAAAACGGGCTGAGATCATACCCATTTTAAGTAAAAGGTGAAATGTTTAAAGTGAAAAGTTTGGATCATGCAAACTTTCAGCTTTTAACCTTCAACTTTTAACTTGAATGCACCTGATCCGGGTAATGCCGGCGTAGGGATTGGAGTTATGGAAGTTTAACTGAAATCGGGAGTACCCCTATTTCCGATGGGTTTAACTAAAGACAAAAACATTGAAAAATTTACTTTTTGCAGCACTTGTTGCAATGTTGCCTTTCTTTGCATGGGCACAAAACTCGGTTACAGGAAAAGTGACCGATAATGATCAAAATGCCTTGCCTGGCGCTACGATTAAAATTAAAAACCAAAAAACATCTGTAATTAGCGATGCCAACGGCAATTTCACCATAGGCAATTTGGCTAACGGGAATTACACTGTTCTGGTAAGTTACGTAGGTTATAGATCTCAAGAAAAATCTATCAATCTAACAGGAAATTCAACGCTAAATTTTGTTTTAGTACAGCAAAATTTTTTGGCTGACGAAGTGGTGGTAAGCGCCACACGGGCATCCAAAAATTCGGCAACCACGTTTCGAAACCTGGATAAAGCTGAACTGGCAAAAAATAACCTCGGCCAGGATTTGCCGTATTTACTTAACCAAACACCTTCGGTTGTGGTTACATCCGACGCTGGTGCCGGAGTAGGTTACACCGGTTTACGGATTCGTGGCAGCGACGCCACCCGCATCAACGTTACGCTTAATGGCATTCCTTTAAACGATGCGGAAAGTCAGGGCAGTTTCTTTATCAACTTGCCCGATCTGGCTTCATCGGTCGATAACATTCAAATTCAACGTGGTGTAGGAACATCTACAAATGGTGCAGGTGCTTTTGGCGGGAGTTTAAACATCCAAACCACTACCCGCCGTGATTCTGCTTATGCAGAATTAAATAATACTTACGGTTCGTATGACACGTGGAAAAACACCGTAAGCGTGGGTTCAGGTTTAATTGCAAACAAATTTACTTTCGATGGCCGTTTATCACGAATCGAATCTGACGGTTATGTTGACCGTGCTTCATCTAACTTAAAATCATTTTTTGTTTCTGGTGCCTATTACGGAAAGAAAGATATTCTTCGTGCCAACGTATTTAGCGGAACGGAAAAAACTTACCAGGCCTGGAACGGAATTAGCGAGGAAATGCTGGTTACCAACCGCAGACACAATGATTTTACTTACGATAACCAAACCGATAACTATCAGCAAGATCATTATCAATTATTCTATACCAGAAACATTACCAATCAGTTAGTAGCCAATGCGGCCCTACATTATACCTATGGAAGAGGTTACTACGAAGAATACAAAGAAGATCGCAAGTTATCTGATTATGGAATCCCGGCTGTAGTGCTTGGTGGGGTAACGCAAATTACTTCTGATCTGGTGAGAAGGCTTTGGCTGGACAATGATTTTTATGGTGTTACCTATTCTTTAAATTACACGCCGCAAAATGATTTAAACTTTGTTTTAGGTGGTGCTTACAATGAATATAAAGGCCGCCACTTTGATGAAGTGATATGGGCGCAATTTGCCAATTATGATGGCAGCGGCTCTATCCGCCATCGCTATGACGACAATGATGCTTTCAAAACCGATTTCAATATTTTCGGCAGGGCAAACTATCAGGTAGATCAATTTAACTTTTTTGCCGATTTGCAATATAGAAGAGTGTATTATTCATACTTCGGTATTGATCCAAATGGCAATCCCGGACAACAAAATGCAAGCCTGGATTTTTTCAATCCAAAAGCAGGCGTCACTTATAACTTCAGTGATAAGAGTAACGTTTATGCATCTGTTGCCGTAGGAAATAAGGAACCAAACAGAAGAGATTTTACGGATTCGAATGTCAATAGCCGCCCGAAACCGGAAAATTTAACGGATGTAGAGGCGGGTTATCGTACGCAATTCTCGAATGTGAGTTTGGGCATAAATGGTTTTGCCATGTTTTACAAAGACCAACTGATTAATACTGGAAAGCTGAATGATGTGGGTGGACAAACCCGTCAGAATGTGCCAGATAGTTACCGAGCAGGTATTGAAATTGATGGAAGATGGCAGATTATTAAAAATCTATCGTGGGCTGCAACAGCCACTTTCAGCAGGAATAAAATTAAAGACTTTACTGAATTTATTTATGATGATGCTAACGGAGCTTTAACTACTTTTAACTACAACAACACGAACATCGCTTTTTCTCCCTCAATCATCGCGTCAAGCGAGATTAATTACAATGTTTTGCCAAATGCCAGCGTAGCATTTTTGAGTAAGTATGTAGGCAAACAAAATTTAGATAATACTTCTGCTGATACCAGAATGCTATCGAGTTTCTTTGTAAACGATATCCGTTTAAGTTATAACACACCGCTTGCCGGAATTAAAAATGTGGGTTTGAGCTTATTGATCAACAATGTTTTTAGCACATTATATGAAAGTAACGGTGGTACATATCCCTATTTATATGCTGGCGATTTAAGCCGATCTAACTATTATTATCCTCAGGCCACCCGCAACTTTCTACTGAGTTTGAATGTGAAGTTTTAGGGTAGAGCGTAAATTCATTACATTCGTCATTATGAGGCACGAAGCGATCTACAAAGCAAATTAGATTGTTCCGTACCTCGCAATGACGATTTTGCATTTAACCAGCATATGAAATACATTGAAAAACTTCAATACATTACCCATGATTTGCCTCATCTTACTCACATCGAGCAAACACAACTTGCCTGTGAAGCTGGAGCCAAATGGATCCAGTATCGGTGTTTAAGTAAAACCGATGAGGAACTTTTGGCGGACATTAATGCCATTGCCGAAATTTGTGATGACTGGGGAACAACACTTATTGTTACTGATCACATTCATTTAAATGGCAAAGCCGATATTCAAGGTTTTCATATTGAGGATGTAGATGCCGATTTTGTTGCTTTGCGGAAAATGGTTGGCAATGATATAACGTTGGGCGGTTCAGCAAACACCGTTGAAAATTTAATCAGACTAGCCAGTGAAGGTGCGGACTACGCTGCTTTCGGACCGTATTCTACAACTGACACCAAACCAAATGATTTTCCACTTTTAGGCATTGGCAGTTATTCGAATGGCATATCTCATTTAAAAGATTTAAATATCGAATTACCCATCATCGCTGTTGGAGGAATCAAAATAGGTGATGTGGAAGATTTGATGGAAACTGGTATTCATGGCATTGCGGTTTCTAATGCTATTTACGCTGCCGATGATTTCATTGAGGCTTATCAGGATTTTTATGACGCAGTGAAAATTTAACGAAACTTAGCCATTGATAACTTTTATTGTTGTGTAAATGCTAATTTGAAATTCATCCAAATCTAAAAACATGCACTCAACTTCTAATTTAACTTCCTGGAGTCCAGCTAAAAAGATTTCGTTTCGCTTTTTTTTTATCATTTTGACGTTGTTCATTTTTCTAAATAATAACGGTGCATTTTTGTACGCGGAACATCTTTTCCATTTTCCAACCCTATGGTTGCACAAAATTATCCCTTGGTTTTCGGTAAATGTTTTAAACTATAATTATGACGTTTCTATATTTCCAAATGGGAGTGGCGATACATCATACAATTATGTTCTGCTGCTTTTTATTTTCTTATTGGCAGCCCTCGGTAGTTTAATTTGGTCAATTTTGGATAGAAGAAGAAAAAACTACAGTAAATTATATTATTGGCTCATTGTTTTAGTTCGTTTTTATCTGGCCTTTACATTAATGCGTTATGGTTCTGTAAAAGTTGTTCAATTGCAATTTCCTCAACCTAGTTTGTTGCGGTTATTACAGCCACTAGGTGAGATGTCACCAATGGGTTTAGCTTGGACATTTCTTGGTTTTTCTAAAGGCTATAACATATTTATGGGAGTAATTGAAGTGCTTTCTGTCCTACTTCTTTTTAAGAGGACGATGATTATTGGAGCATTTTTATCACTAGCTGCGAGCGTTCATGTAATGGCCGTGAACTACTTTTTCGATGTGCCCGTTAAAATATTATCTTCAGCTTTGGTTGTAATGGGCTTATTTATTTTAGCACCTTACATTGCTACCATCCTGCGCTTTTTCTTAACCTACCAACCACAGCAATTATCACCATTACAAATTCCTGTATTTAAAAGAAGATGGCAGCTTATTGCTTTTAGGTCGTTTAAATACCTGTTCATCATTTGGACAATTGGGTTAATGGTTAGCCATGCCTTCTTCCAACAATATAGCTTTGGCGCATTGGCTCCAAAGTCACCATTATATGGCATTTACAATGTAGAAAAGTATATTCTCAATGGAAAAGAAGTACTGCCTCAGCATGCTGATCAAAATAGATGGAAACAAGTGGTTGTTGATTGGAAAGACTACATTAACATTAGAACAATGGATGATAACAAAGCATATTTTAACACCACTATAAATGTAAAGAAAAAGCAAATAGAAATTAATTCTAAAAATACTGAATCAACTCAATATAAGTTTAAATACGCTTTCAGAAATGATAGCACATTAATTTTTAAGGGATTGAAAGATCAAGACTCATTATCTATTACGCTAAAAAAATACGACCTAAAAAAAATAACCCTACCTAATAGAGGATTTCATTGGATAAATGAATTTCCGTATAATCGATGAGATAATTTTGAAGAAATTGAGTAACTCAAAAAATCCAAAATCGTCATTCTAAAATCTTAAATTAGTTTATCTTCGCAGTATGTCATCACATCACATTGTAAAAGAAAAACAGGAGCCAGCCTTGTATATCGATGAGCTTGGAAATTTCAATGAAGAATATTTAGGTCAGCTTTTGGAGTGGAGTCCGACGCTGTTAGTGAATGGCGAAAACTATGAAAAAATCTTTTCTCTTGGTTTAAAAGTAGACGTTTTGGTGAATGGAAGCAACCAGGAAGTTCAGGAAGATACCAGAATAGTTCAAGGCCCGGTTGATGCTTTGATGGTGGCGATAAACTTTTTATACGAACAAAAATATCCTGCTGTAAATGTGATTACAAGGAAATTCGATCTGGAAAAGTTTGCCGGATTTGAAGATAAAATTAACATAGTGGTATTTACCGAAAGGGCTAAACACTATCCCATCAAATCGGGTTTTTCGGTATGGAAACCTTCCGGAAGTCAGTTTTTTAATTCATGGCAACCGCTACCTCGAAGTTACCAATCTGATGCAAAATGAAGAGGAAGTTTTTGAAGTGGTGAATGATGGTTTTGTAGAATTTACTTTCTCTGGTCAACCAATATTTATTAGTGAACCCTTATGATTACCATTAGAAAAGCCAAAGAGCAAGATATAGAAGTCATTAGAGATATTGCTGCGGCAACCTGGCCATCAACCTATCTTGACATTATTGGGCAAAATCAAATTGATTACATGCTCGACAAAATGTACAACAAAGGTGAATTGCTCAATCAGCTCATGGAAGGCCATATCTTTTTGATTGCTGAAGACAATGAAAATCAATTTGGTTTCGCTGGATATTCCATTGTTGATCATGAAGAACGAATTTACAAGCTGCATAAACTTTATGTTTTGCCTTCTGCTCATGGAAAAGGCGTGGGTAAAATACTGATTAATGAGGTGTTCAATCAGGTTAAAGATTCAGGTGCTTCTGCTTTACAGCTCAATGTGAACAAGCACAATAAAGCGAAAGATTTTTACCTAAAAGGAGGATTTACCATCAAAGAATCGGTAAAAATTGATATTGGCGAAGGTTATGTAATGGACGATTATGTAATGGAGTACCGATTTTGAATTTATAAGCAACAATATTAACACAATTGATAAATCCCTTTTCAGGCGTCAGCTAAATCGTTATACTTACATTCCTAACCATACGGAATGCATACTTATCCTACTAACCAAATTCAAACGAAACAACATTTTCTAATACTCGATGGATTGCGTGGCGTTGCAGCCATATCGGTAATAGTTTATCATTTCATGGAGTTCGTGGTGCCCGATTATCACAAAAACTTTATTGCTCACGGACATTTAGCCGTCGACTTCTTCTTTTGTCTTTCCGGATTTGTTATTGCTTATGCTTATGATCACCGTATTGAACAGATTGGGATAACGAATTTTTTAAAACTGAGGTTTATACGCCTACATCCATTGGTCATCATCGGCGCTATTATTGGATTAATCACATTCATTTTTGATCCATTTAGCAACCTTTATTCACAATATGCTGGAAGCAAGACTTTACTCATGTTTGTCACCTCCTGTTTGTTAATCCCATTTCAAATGGTACCAGAACTTTATTTTAATTTCTTTCACTTAAATCCGCCAACATGGTCGTTGTTCTGGGAATATATTGCAAACATCTTTTATGTACTTGTTCTATTTAAACTCAAAAATAAAATTATTTGGATTTTAGTTGCAGTTGCCGCCATTTTATTATGCTATGAAACATACCTTTCTGGATATTTGGGTGTCGGTTGGGGCGGCGATAATTTCTGGGGCGGTGGAATCAGAATTTTTTACTCCTTTCTTGCAGGAATGCTTATTTACAGATCAAAATGGATTATAGCATCAAAACTTTGCTTTATCAGCATGAGCTGCCTATTGCTGCTGGCTTTCCTGATTCCATTTGCAGATCAGTCGAACTATTTTGCAGATCCAATTACGGTATTACTGTACTTCCCTTTATTAATTTCGCTTGGAGCAGGCGCAAGTTTATCTAAAGGTTTAACTAAAATTTGTAAATTCTTGGGCGATATTTCTTACCCGCTGTATATGATCCATTATCCGTTTATGTGGCTGTTTTTAAGTTATATCGAAGCGAACAAACCTACTATGCGTCAAATGGTTGTGGCCATCCCTGTGGGTACAATTTTATTAATTGGCCTTTCATATTTGGTGATGGTCTTTTTAGATGTTCCGATACGGAATTACCTGAAGGGAAAAATGTTAGGTAAAAAGCTAACACATCAACAATAGGTCGATCGATATATAATACAACCATTGTTGATGTGTTTTTAATCTCACTACTTTAACTTCGGTATCCTTGTTGGTGTATCGGTTCCATTAACAATTGAAGTTGCGCTTTTGGCAATGGCCTTGATGGTCGATAAAATATTTTCTACATCTAAAGTGCTATACTCATCTTTTACCGTGTGATAAAACTTGTCTACATCAATCTGATCTGTACTGATTGTATGTGCCGGAACGCCCAGTGCGGCTAATGTTGCGTTATCGCTTCTATAGAATAAATTTTGTTCGGTATAAGGATCTGGGTGGAAAGTGAACTCTGTTCCAGCTAAGTTTTTCTGTAGAATTTTCCCAAAATCAGATTTTTCGTAACCAGTAATGAAAGCCGTGTTCTTTCCAAACTTAGAATCTTTTCCAATCATTTCGATGTTGAACATGGCCACCACCTCATCAGGATTTAATTTACTCGAGAAATACTTTGCTCCAAAGCCACCGATTTCTTCAGCTGTAAAAGCCACAAAAATTAATGTGCGTTCATTATTCTTTTGTGCTTTGTAATATTTTGCCAAAGCAATCATCGCCGTTGTTCCGGAAGCATCGTCATCTGCTCCATTTGCAATGCTATCACCATTAACAGTTTTAATTACTCCTAAATGATCGTAATGACCGGAAAACACCACCAATTCTTTAGCTTTTGATTTTCCCGGAATCATTCCTGCAACATTAAACAAAGGCATTTTTGAAACTTTACCTTTTAAGGTTACAGTAAAATCATCGGCTTTAGTAGTACCCAACACAAAAACCTGAACCGCTGATTTTCCAGCGCCCAGGTCCTTTTCATCTAAAGTAGTTGGCTTATCGAAATAAGCTTTGTAGCGCTTAAAGTTCTCAGCTAACTTTTCATCCACCAAAATGATTTGGTTTTTGCCCGCTGAAAGCATTGATCTGAATTGATTTACAAAAGGCTTTTCTGGATCCATCATAACCACACTTGCATTGGATTTATCCAAAGTGATGTTTTCTTCATTTGCACCGGCCAGGATTACGTTTTCGGCAGCGATTTCTTTACCATCAATTTTAATGGTTTTACTTACGTTGGCCACCTGATATTTGTAAAAAGCCTGTCGGAAATTTTTCTCTCCGTTTAGCGGCTGTAATCCAATTTTTTTAAATTCGGATTCGATAAAAGTAGCGGCTTTATCAATTCCGGGAGAAAATGTCGCACGACCTTGCATCTCATCGCCACTTAAAGTTTTGATCAGATGATCGGCATAGTCTCTGGTAATAATTTTATCAATATTTTGAGCATTTACCTGTAAACCCGCCATCCCGACAAGTGTAACCAGCAATAATTTTTTCATTTTATGTTTATTAAGTTATTATTTAGATTTTACCTGCGAGTTTAACCAATTATCTCTGAAAGTTTGCATGGCCGGCGTTAAAGTTCCGCCGGTTTTTTCTATCGAAACGATCTCCAACACCGGATTCTCAGCAAAAGTTAACCTGGTTGATTTATTTTCTCCACGGTATTGGTATTTAATTTCTACCACATCGCCTGGTTTATGCGCCTTAGTCACCTGATCAATAACTGATGCGTTTACAGCTTCCTGCCCGTCAATACTCAAAATCACATCGCCCACATCTAATCCGGCTTGATAGGCTGGCGTTCCATTCGATGTTTGCTGTAAGGTCACTTTGCCATCTGATGTATTCAGATTACCAAAGCCAGCATAAGCCTGCCCGGGATTTGCTTTGCGCAATACCAAACCTGCATTTAGCAAAAGTTTGGCATAATCATTTTTCTCCTTTCCGTAAACGTATTTAACAAAAAAGGCTTTTGCAAATGAAGGGTTTTTAGTTAATTCGGACAAGGTTTTTTCCAAATCTGGAACAGTATAAGCGATCTCTGGTTTCCCGTAGGCTTTCCATAAAGCCCGCATGTAATCATCAAGCGTAAGCTTAAATTCAGATCGCAAAGTAAGATCTAAAGCCAAAGCAGTAGCAGCACCATAGGTATAATAAGAAAGGAAAATATTGCCTTTATTGGTTTGATCGATGGCTACGCCTGCATCAGCAAAAACAGCGTAACGGCTGGCTTCAATAGGTGAATAATTCTTTGCTCCCGGAGAATTTAAAACAGCATTGACCATTCCGTTAAAGGCTTGAATGGAGTTGTCAGCCGTTTTCAAACCTGCCCGGGTGAGCAATAAACCACCGTAATACTGCGTAAAACCTTCAGCAAGCCAAAGTTCGTCACTAATATTGGAATGCTCAAAGTTAAAGGGCTCAAGTGTTTTCGGGCGTAAACGTTCTACGTTCCAGCTGTGAAAATATTCATGGGAAAAGGTGCCCAGTAAATTGGATTCGTAACCTTCTATTTTTGGAGTGCGCTGGACAATAGAGGTTGAATTTCGATGTTCCATACCATCGCCGGCATTGGCAGGGTAAACATCATTCAGAAAGTAATAATTTCCATAATCATACACCGGAAAATCTCTCCAAACCGCATAATGTTCATCAACCATTTTCTTTAACATGTCTGCATATTTGTCTACAGCCGTCTGAGTATCATTAGAATGCGCAATCAAATGAATGGTTTGTACCTTGCCATCATGGTTTTTAACTTCCCATTTTGCAGTTTTATAATTGGCAATCTCAATCGGACTATCCATAAAATACTGGAAATTTGGCGCATAGAAAGTGTTTTTACCCATCGGTTTTAATTGTGTGGCCACTTTCCAGTTTTGTTTTTCTGCATATTTAAATTCAACCAAACGTGGTCTTGCATCCATCCCTACCGGAAAAGCAAAAGTTGCAGGAATGTTCATGTGTGCATGGGTTTCATCAAAGCCTGCGTAAGTTCCGTCAATCCAGTTGCCAAATAAAGTATACGTGATTTTAACGGCATTTCCATGGGCTGGAATTTCATAAACATCGCCGGCGGTTTGTTTAATAAACAATGCTTTTCCACTGGCCTCAAATGCTTTAAAATTATAAACGTTTTTGCCGAATTCATGCGTGGCATAACGCCCCGGAGATGACCTGCTCATTCTCACTTTTAAATTTCCTGCCGGAACATTCGGAATCTCCATCGCAATTTCTGCTTCATGATGGATGGCGTTTGGAAATGAAATTACATACCGGACTTCATTTTGAGCAAACGCACAAAATGATAATGCACTGCATAATACAGCACCTAAAATTTTCTTCATAAAAAAGGTTTGATGGGCTAATTTAACAAGAATGTAAGAGTATGATGTAAAAATGTATGAAGTAAGATGTAAAATGCTTGATGGATTGATCAGGAATCACTTTTCAGCTACTTCACACCATTTCGCTTCCAGTATTTATCTTCTGTTATTCCTTATCCCAATCGTATTTCTCCAAATCGCGGTAAGCTTTACCTTTTATAATTTCCTTTTGTTTAGATGATTCAGCATCAACCCTTGTTTCATGAACATTATCGGCCACTTCGAAATAAAAATCCTTATCTTTTTTGGATTGATAGATGGAAATTTCATCCGTATCAGCAGTAGCAAAGTCGTAGGGACCACGAGCGCTCATCAGCTTCACAAAAACAGGCAAACATTCAAAGAAAATAAAAAGTAGACCGATAAAAGTAACGGCAATGGCTGTGTTATCATCTTTCGATCCATCGACATTAAACTTGAGTTGCCCCAAAGCCCAGTTCCGATCGGCAAATCCAGCGATATCGGCCAAACTGTCGAGTTGTTTTTTAGTGTACAATTTTTCGTTAAACAGCCCATCAAATTCCTTGCGTTTATCTACAAAAACTTCTGATTTATTGATATTAGCTTTTAACGAATCGAGCTCGGCCTCACGTTGTTTAATTTCTGCTTCCTTACGTTTCGCATAGGGTCCATAACCCATCACGCCGGAAGTTTCGGTAGTTTTATTGCCAAAAATTTCGAAGTTCAATTTTTGGCGATCGGCTTTAATCCCTTTTTCTAATGAATCGCGGGTTGCCTTTTGTTGGTTCAGGCGGCCAAACTCAACCTGATATTTTTTTTCAAAAGCCTTGTTTAAGGTATCAATTTTTGAACGTTGTCCATTAAGATAACTTACCTTCAAACGTTCTTTAATTTCTTTATCAAAGATTTTCAATTCAATTGGCCGGGAAATTACCATACCAATCATAATGGCCAATAAAATACGTGGTGTAGCCTGTAGAAGTTGTTTATTGGTACTGGCACTTTTATTAATGCTGGCCACAATGTATCTATCCATATTAAAAATGGCAGCTCCCCATAAAAAGCCAAAAATGATCGCGAAAATTAACGCTAAATCATCGCCTTTAAAAACGAAATACATGGCATATCCGCCAGAAAGTGCGGCAAATAACCCAGTAAAAAAGATGGTGGCACCAATGCCGGTATATTTATTTTGTTCTGTAGGATACTTTTCCAGTGTAGGGATATGTGCGCCAGAACAAAACCAGAAGAAACGATTCAGTTTGTCCATTGTAACTATTTATAATTAAACGCTTAAGGGTAACAGTTGTTACAGTTTTGATTAAAATATATGGCATTTTTTTGATGATGGGTGTAAAATTGAATTTCCTATATTTGCATAAACACAAAATTTCAAAATGAAAGAGATATCGGTACAAGAACTAAAAGAGAAAATCGACAATAAAGAAGATTTTCAATTAATCGATGTTCGTGAAACATTCGAATATGAAGTTTCTAACCTTAACGGAGAAAACATTCCATTGGGTGGAATTCTAATTGAAGCCGATAAGGTTTCTAAAGATAAACCAGTAATTGTTCAATGCCGCAGTGGCAAAAGAAGTGCTGCAGCAGTAATGCAGTTAGAAGCACAATACGGTTACGAAAATTTATACAATTTAAAAGGTGGTATTTTAGCTTGGCAAGAGGCTTTTGATCCGAATATGCCTGTATATTAAATTAGTGAATTAGTGAATAAGCGGATGAATGAGTTTTGAATGGCGAATGTAAGAACAGAGCGCTTATTCAGAATTCAGCAGTAATCAATATTATTCACTAATTCATTTCTTTACAAATTATCCAATTCACCCATTCAACCCCCTCACTCATTCAATCAATTCCAATTGTGGGTAAAAAATTCGCACTAAATATCTTTTACAATCTCGCCATTATCCTTTCCATTTTAGGAATTGTATGGTGTTACAATAATCACAAACCACTTCCTGGTGGATTTCTAGTTGGCGTAGCAGCTTGCTTCGCTTATTTCAAGTACCAGTTGATGAAAGATCTTCGCAAAAATTTTAAAGAAAAAGATCAGAAGTAACGCCTTCCAGTCCTAAACCTGGTTGGTTATTTAAAACATATTTCCCATCAACAAACTCAGGATCGGTAAAAGGGTTATTTGTGGTTAACCAAGGCCCGTCTAAATCTGCCCAGTTACAAAGTGGTGCTAATGCCGCAGCCGCCAGGGTAGCACAGCTGGTTTCACTCATGCAACCAATCAAAACGTTCATACCGAAAGAGCGGGCTTTCAAAATCATTTGATGGCCTTCATACATGCCGCAGCTTTTCATCAGTTTTACGTTAATACCATGGTAAGCACCTTTAAGTTTATCCATATCGGCCAAACGCTGAACGGCCTCATCAGCCAACAATGGAATCGGACTCCTTTCCGTCAACCAGGCATTCCCATCAAAATCTGTTTTATCCATGGGTTGCTCAATTAAAACAACGCCCTGATTGTGCAGCCAGTAAATTAAATCAATGGCTTTTATCCTGTCGCTCCATCCCTGGTTTGCATCTACATAAAGTGGCACATCAGTCATGCTGCGAATGGTTTCAATAATTTCGCGGTCATTGTCTCTGCCCAATTTCACCTTGATCACTTTAAAACCTGCGGCATCCTTCAATTTTTCGCGAATCACCTCAGGCGTATCAATCCCGATAGTGTACGAGGTAACAGGCATCTTTGATAAATCAGCACCATAAATTTGATAACAGGGTTGGTTTAAAATCTTTCCGTTAATATCATTCAATGCAATGTCAATAGCGGCTTTAATGGCTGGCTGGCCGACTGCAATACTATCGAGGTAAGCGATAATTTCTTCAAAATTAAATGGCGCTTTAAATGGAGATAAATCTACCTGCTTTAGAAATGCAGTGGCTGTTTCATAGCTTTCACCCATATATGGCACCATAGAAGCTTCTCCATACCCAGTTACACCTTCATAATTAATTTTTAAAAGCATTAATGGGGTGCTTGTTCGCGTAAACTTTGAGATGGAAAAGGGATGTTTTAATTCTAATTCAAATTGCTTGCAACTAATCTTCATTATCAATCGTCTAAATAATTAAATAGGCCGAATTTATCGCCTTACAAAGTATATTTGTTTATTAACGCCAATTATTCCTGCCATGAAAAACATTTCAAGATTACGGTATTTTATTTATTTATCCTTAATAATTTTAGGAGGATGTACCACAGGAAAAAACGCCTTACAGAAAGGCGATTACGATGCTTCAGTTGCTAAAGCCGTGAGCAGATTGCAAAACTCGCCAAAGAATAGCGAAGCCATGCAAGTGCTAAAAACGGCCTACGATTTAGCCCTACAGGATCATTTGCGAAAAATTAATGAAGCTAAACTTTCGAACGATTTATTTAGATGGGAATCGGTGATGTATGATTATCAAAAAATCAATCAACTGGCAGATGATATTAATAGCTGTCCGGCTTGTTTGGTACTGGTACCCAATCCTTCAAAATATGTGAAAGAGGTTGCTGAAAGCAAATTGAATGCAGCAGCGGCGAGGTACGAATCTGGATTAAGTTATCTTAATACCAACAATCGTTTATCGGCAAAGAAAGCTTATTACGAGTTTGAAAAAACACAAAATTTACAGCCCAACTATAAGGATGTTAAAAACAAAATGGAAGATGCTTACTGGGCTGCCGTAACTCGTGTGGTGGTTCAGCCCATCATTTTAAACAGAGGTCCGTATAAATTAAGTGCCGATTATTTTCAACAACAAATCGATCATTTTATCAGCAGCTATTCTAGAAATAAGTTTGTCATATTTTATGGAGAGGATCAAGCCACACAGCAAAAAATTGTTCCTGACCAGGTATTAAGTTTGAACTTTGATGATTTTGTGGTCGGACAAACCTATGTAAAAGAAAGGGTAGAAAAACTCAAACGCGATAGTGTGGTCATTGGCGAAACCCGAGATCGCAAACCCATTTACGGTACGGTGAGGGCTACGCTAAGTATTTTTGAAAAAAACATATCATCTTCAGGATTACTGGATATGAGTATCATGGATTGGCAAACGAAAAAAATTGTACGCCAACAAAAATTTCCGGGCACCTATGTTTGGAGGGATAGCTGGGCGAGTTACAAGGGTGATGACCGAGCATTGGATAAGCATCAATTAGCAATGACCAGAAGAAAAGAGATTTTACCGCCGCCACCGAGTGCGTTGTTTCTGGAATTTACGAAGCCCATTTACAGTCAGCTGGTTGATAACATAAGTGGTTTTTACAATAATTATTAGTGCGCTAGTTTCGGTCTGTGTCTCCACAGAACGGCGTATGGTAAAGTGTTGTAATCCCAGAGTTAAAATAAAATATCCTTATCAAGGCCTAAAAATATAATGGCTAATATTGCAGCGATGAATACTGGCTTATATAATCCTTTCCAAGGTTTCGACTTTCTGTACAAAAAATGTTTCTTAAGTGGCAACACTTTTAACTCACCTGTATTGCAGGTTCCGTTGATTCCGAGATGGTTATTGGAGCAGGCAGGCTTGACTGGGGAGGAACAAATCCAGTTTCTGGATGAAAGTATCCGCTCCTACAACACCTTGGTGATCCCGGTAAACAGCGAAGTTAATGAGCAGTTCATTAATCCTTTGGAAGATAAAATTGAAAAAGCTTTTGCAAAAGGTTATGATGCTGTTTCAGCCTTGCCCGAATTAGACCTATTCAATTGGATTGGGAAGTTTTTATATGGCTTTGTGTACATAGAAATGCATTCGGCTTTACGCAAGGAAATGACTGCCGATGGCCTGAACATGTCACAATCATTGATGATGAAGTTTGCTAACCTGAACTTCATGATGCAGAACTTATATACCAGCATCGAATTTGAAGATTTTACGCCCTGGTCGATTACAGTTGTTAAACTCGAAAACGAAGAAACGCCTTTTAGTTTCCGCGATGAAATTAATACGTTAACGTTTTCTTTAAAAATGAAAGATTTTGGTATTGTTGCCTGCCTGCAGGATAACGGAACCAACAAACGGTATCACCAGGAAATCATCAATGAAATAAGAGATAAAGCGTTAACGGCTGAACAGTTTGAAGAATTAACTGCCCGTTTTTATTATTCTGCCTATCTGTTTAACCGCTTGCCCGAATATACTTTTATGCCTGTGGAGGGTACCACTTACATTGAGGCGATGCCACTTCGAGGAAACATGACCAAGCCCCTGTTTGACGTATGGCAACATAAAATTTATGCCCAGGTGCTTGAAAATTTCTGGAAACCCTGGGGTTATGTTAAATTCGAAATCATCAAAGATCCTGATCACCCGATGAGCTTTTTTGAAAAGCCATGCTTACCGCAAGCGGGATAAGCTACATGCCTAGTTTGGCGGCAATGATGGAGAAGAAGTTTTGCAATATCCCTGGTACGAAAATAATGGTAAAAATTAATCCGGTTAAGGCACCAAAAAAGTGCGCATCATGATTAATGTTATCTCTCGAATTTTTTGAAGCATATACGCAATACACTAAATATAAACCTCCAAATATTACCGCTGGAATTCCAAATGGAATAAATAGAATGCCAATTTCAGCCATTGGATTAAACAATATAAAGCTGAATAAAACAGCGCTTATTGCGCCAGAAGCGCCCAAACTGTTGTAATGAAAATCATCTTTATGCCTAAAAACGGTAGGCAAATCGCTTAAAATCAAAGCCAGAAAATACATTAGCCCAAATTGCCAACTCCCCATCATTTGCTCTAAAGCAAAGCCAAAGGCATAGAAAGTAAACATATTAAAAAACAAATGCATCCAATCGGCATGGATAAGCCCACTTGTAATTAGCGTATAAACGTTTTGCCCTTTTGATACACTGTATGGATGCAGCATAAATTTGCCGTAAAGGCTTTGATCGTAAAAAGCGTAAAGGCTGGTTACAATGGTAAATACAAATATGATTGATGCTACTGGAGCAATGCTGAGGTATTCCATTTTCTTATTTTAAATCGAGCTTTACATCTGTTACCAAACGAGCCACCGGATATCTGTTGTGTGTTTTCTCGTAATAATCAGAATTTTTATACACAAAATCAAGTTGTGCGGCACCATTCTTCGCAAAGTCTGCATCCGCAGCCTTCTTAGCATCTAATTTATTTTTCAGTTCCGGATGATTCTTGAGTAATTCTGCTGCTGTATCTTCAAAAACATAGGCAGAGTAATGCTCCTTCATATCCAAAATAGAATCGAAAAAATTCCAGTTGAAGTATGAATCTGTTGCTTGTGGTTCCAGGGTTTCTACAATGAACCGGTTTGTTTTCTGATTTACATAAACCACAAAATCGCCAGCGTAGTATTGCAACGCATTTTGGACAGGATTTACAGTTACAGCAGAATGCAGGTAATGGCCTTCATACGGACGAGTGGCCGTTTTAAAATCGGTGATGTAATAACTTTCAACGCTAATTTTAGAATCTGATTTCAATTCTTCTATTTTAACATTGTTGAGTTTTAGCAAGGTAATTACTTTATCCCAGGCCTTCGGAATGATATAAGCAATAGGTTTTTTGATGGAAATTGCAGGTTCGTAGTTATTCCATTCTTCAATGATTTTAGTAAATGGTTTATTCCGATCGTAAAACAGACGATCAGTACCGCTCACTGCACTTGGCTTTTTGCCCGATTCGAAACCTTTAAATGGCAAATCGTTTTCAACAGATTTGTTTAACTTCCAGGCCAGGGGAAATTCTTTTTGAACTGCTACAAATTCATCCGCTTTGCATTTATTTTCCCCGATTATTTTAGCATCTCGTTGAACAACATCAATGTAAGTTTGCAAAAGCTTATAAGTGGCATCAACGCGTAAATCGTAGGATTTCAACATGTGCGTTTCAGGCATAAAACCTATCGTATTATGTAATGTAGTGTAACCTGTAGAGTAACGTGGCGATTCGATGAACCCAGCTATCCCGGTTTCTGGTATTTCCCCGAAAGCGTTCACATAAGGAATCATCGGATAACCTTTTTTCTCCATACCTGAATATAAATCTGGAACAAGCGTTTTGGTTAAGTAGCTTGATAAAATAGGATTCAGCTTATCTTTTTGGGTAGGAATAAGCGTCATCACATATTGATAGTCGGCTCCATTACTGGTATGCGTATCGACAAATATTTCCGGTTGCCAGGTATTAAAAATCAATTGAAAAGCAGCCGAATTTTTTGAATCCGTTTTAATGAAATCGCGGTTTAGATCAAGGTTTTTGCTATTTCCACGAAAGCCGTACGCCACCGGGCCATTCTGATTGGCTCTTGAGGTACCTGTCCTGTTGAAACTGCCATCAATATTATAAACCGGGATGATGCATACTACCACATCTTTGGGTAGCTGTTCGGCTTTTAAAAGATCTCTGGCCAACATCATTGAAGCATCAATTCCTTCAGGTTCGCCTGGGTGAATACCGTTGTTAATTAACAGAATACGTTTATTACTTTTTCTGATGGCAGCAGGATCAAAATTTTTATCTTTCGATAAAACTAAAAGATGCAGCGGCTTACCAAAATCAGTATTGCCATAGGTAATCAACTTTGCCTGGGGATAAGTTTTGGCAAGGTTTTCATAAAAAGTAATCGCCTGATTGTAGGTTGCCGTTTCGGTTTTACCACTAATTTCGAAAGGTGTTTTTTGTGCCATTGTTTTTAAAGTGATGAATAGGAAACACATGAAAAACAAATTTCTCATACAAAGTGATTTAAATAAAATGCAAAAAGGACTAGAAAAACTTACGGTATGCTTTAATATTTCCGAAGAAGTATTTTACGCCAAGACTATAAACATTAAAAGTATCCGGATCGTAGTTTCTAAACTTCGTCGGCGGATCGTTATAGCCGTCTAAACCTTCGCCGAAAGTAAAATTACTTTGTGCGTTAAAGTTAATTACATAACGAACGTATCCGTAACCATCATTAATGTAATAGTTAAGACCAAGATTAATTGGAACAATAAGATTTACACCTTTATCTACGCCAGGAAACGGTCCATAACCGGGATCTACAGCTGCCCAATCTGGTTTATAGCGTACAATGTCTGTAATATTGTTATTAATTACGCCAACACCCAAGCCAAGGTAAGCGCCTTTTATGGCTTCCCAAAAAGGTCTTCTATCGTAATTCACAAACTCACCAAGTTGTACTTTTAAGTTGGCCGTAACGCTGGTATATTTATTAACAAATTGTCTGTTATGCGGATCGGTTACAACATCACCACCCTGAACCATACCGTACTGCCCTTCCAGTCCAGCGGTAACAAATGGCGTAAAATGATAGTTGATTTCTCCTGCAGCTGTGTAACCCCAATTACCCTCAACTACATCAGTTTTTGAATAATTAGCGCCGCCACCTAATCCCCATGACCATTTAAAATAATTCGATTGAGCAAATGAAAATGTAACCAGGAATGAGAATAAAACAGTAAGTGATGTAGTCTTCAACGGGCTAAAGGTCATATCGTTTTTTTACAAAAATAATATGTTTATTGAATATCTATAACTTTTACCTTTGATTTATGAGCAAGTACACCAACTTTAACAAATCTTTGGAACAGAGATTTATCAAATATGCTAAAATAGATACACAGTCAGATCCTGCTTCTCCAACTTGTCCTTCAACAGAAAAACAAAAGAACCTGGGTAAAAATCTGGTTCAGGAATTATTAGAAATCGGCATTTCTGACGCGGAAATGGACGAAAATGGTTATGTTTATGGAACCATTCCTGCAACTTCTGAGAAAAAATTGCCTGTAATTTTTTTCTGCTCACACATGGATACCTCACCAGATTGCAGCGGAGAAAACGTTAAGCCGATTATTCATGACAATTATCAAGGCCAGGATTTAATCTTACCAGATGACCCATCTATCGTGCTCAAAATGGCAGAGCATAAGGATCTAAAACACCAAATTGGCAACGATATCATCACAGCAAGTGGTACCACACTTTTGGGCGCCGACAACAAGGCTGGCCTGGCTGCAATTATGGAGGCAGCAAGTTTCCTGATGAAAAATCAAACGGTAAAACATGGTACCATCAAAGTCCTTTTTACCCCTGATGAAGAAATTGGAAGGGGCGTAGATAAGGTAAATCTTGCAAAATTAGGCGCCGATTTCGGATATACGATTGATGGCGAAACGTTAGGATCAATTGAAGATGAAACTTTTTCAGCCGATGGGGCAGTATTATTGATCAATGGCGTGAGCACACACCCGGGTTTTGCCAAAGGTAAAATGGAAAGCGCAATCAAAATAATGGCTGATATCATCGCCGCTTTGCCGAAAGAGACTTTGACACCTGAAGCTACTCATCAAAAAGAAGGTTTTATTCATCCTGTAAGTTTTAGCGGACAGGTAGAACAAGCCGAAGCCCACTTCATCATCAGAGATTTCACCGATGAGAAATTAGCCGAACATGGGAAATTTTTAGAGGAAACAGTAAAAACGATCATGCGCAATTATCCGAATTCAACTTATTCTTTAGAAATCAAAGCCCAGTATCGCAACATGAAGCAGGTATTGGATAAATATCCTAAAATAGTTGAATATGGGGTTGAAGCAATTGAAAGAGCTGGCATAGTTGCAAAACCGCAAAGTATTCGCGGCGGAACAGATGGCTCTCGTTTATCATACATGGGATTACCTTGCCCCAATATTTTTGCGGGCGAACATGCTTTTCACAGCAAACAGGAATGGGTTAGCGTTCAGGATATGGAAAAAGCAGTGCAAACAATTATCAATATCGCGATGATTTGGGAAGAAAAGGGCTAAGTTATCCTGAAGTCTTTAGTCCGGAGTCGTGAGGTTTTCGACTTTGTACTAAAGACTTCATATTTAAAAAGATGCCTGACCGATTTCCAAATGACTGATTTTCCCTTCTTTTCCTAATTGGAATTTGAAAAAGGTTTTAAAATCGCCCCATTGGTCTGAATGGAAATTCCCGTAAACATCCAAGCCATTATTTTCTACCTTATCGATACTTGTAAAGCGCTCATGACCTAATGCTTTTTTAAAGAAATTATTAAACTGCATTTGGTTCCCATCATCATACAGCTGAACATCATCCGTAAACAACGTAAACCACGTTTTTGCGTCACCATTTTGGAGCGCAGTGATGGCGGCTTTAACTTTCGGATGGGATAATTTAGATAGATCGACAGGCATAACAATGCTATTTTTTTTGAGATAGACGCGACTCATCCCCAAAGTAATGAGCCCAAAATTTTAAAAGCAAAGCTAAAATTTTAAATGCAGCATGTTTGTTTAAGGGAATGAATCAAATTTAATAAAAATTGTTTCTAAACCACCACTATTTTGTTACTTTTAAAATGTAATGATAACCCTCGAAAACGATTATTTAAAAGTAAGCCTTAACGCTAAAGGAGCAGAACTTCAAGGTCTGTATAGTAAAGAAACTGAAATAGAATATTTGTGGAATGCCAACCCTAAATATTGGGCTAAGCATAGCCCGGTTTTATTTCCCATTGTTGGATCGTTAAAAGATGACCATTTTAAGTATAAGGGTAAAAGCTACGAGCTGCCCCGGCATGGTTTTGCCCGCGATCATGTTTTCGAAATTGAAAAAACAAGCAGTGCTGAAGCCGTTTTTACCTTAACGCAGAGCGATGAAACCCTGAAAGTTTATCCGTTTCATTTCAAACTGAAGCTGATTTATAAATTGATTGACAGGAAGCTGAACTTAACGTATGAAGTGATCAATACGGGAAATGAAACACTCTTATTTTCCATTGGTGCGCACCCGGCTTTCGCCGTTCCAAATACACCAAATACCAACTACGAGGATTATTACCTAGCTTTTAATACCGATGAGAAATTAACCTACTGGAAACTGGAGGATGGTTTAGTAGCCAATGAAACAGGAAACATTGAGCTGGATGGACATAAATTAAACCTTAAACATGAGCTGTTTTACAACGATGCGCTGGTTTTTAAAAACATGCAAAGCAGCTGTATCAGTTTGTTAAATAATAAAAACGATTACGGCTTACATTTTCATTTTGAAGACTTTCCGTTTTTCGGCATCTGGGCAGCAAAAGATGCACCATTTATTTGTCTTGAACCTTGGTGCGGCGTGGCCGATGGTGTAAACCATGATCATCAATTGCAACGCAAAGAAGGAATTACATCACTGGCACCTGGCAAAAACTGGGAACGCTTCTGGGAAGTAGAATGCTTTTAAAAAATCATTGAGCAATGCTACAAAATAGCTAATCAGTAAAACAAAAATAAAAAATGACAATAAAAGAAGCGATTTTGCAAAGCCTAGATGAGATTAATTCTTTAACCAATTATATGGAAATCTATAACCATATAGTCAAAAATAATTATTATGAGTTCGCAACTGCAAAAACTCCTGCTTCGACTATTTCTGCTTTATTAGGAGACTTCATTCGAAATGGAGATGCAAGAGTTAAGAGACTTAAGCAAACAGGAGGGACATATTCATATTATTTAACAAAACACGAGCAAAATATTGGTGTAGATGTTCTAAGTGGGGACGCAATGCCAGAAACTCAAATAAAAATTAATAAGCAAAAGACTTACGATGAAAGAGATTTGCATAAGCTTTTAAGTAGTTATCTTAAAAATACAGATACATATTCTAAGACAATCTTTCACGAACAATCAAACGGTAAGGACAATAATCAAATATGGACGCATCCTGATATGGTGGGGATTAAATTTCTTAATCTACAGACAAAAGCAAGTCAAAATTTCCTAAAATCTATAAATCGAGTGGATACTTTCAAAATGAGTTCTTATGAATTAAAAAGGGAAATTAACAGCGACAGTGAATTGAAAAAAGCTTTCTTTCAAGCAGTTTCAAATTCAAGTTGGGCAAACTATGGTTATTTGGTTGCGTTTGAGTTTAGTGACAGCTTAAATGAGGAAATGACCAGGCTAAATCAATCGTTTGGAATTGGCATTATTGAACTTAATGCTAATCCATACCAAAGCAAAGTTCTATTTCCTGCAACATATCGTGATTTAGACTTTAAAACAATTGACAAACTTTGTAAAATGAATGACAAGTTCAATAAATTCATCGAACAGACTGAAAAGCTTATGACTGCAAGTGAAAAATATGTTTCAGGAGCAGAAAAAGAGCTTGATGAATTTTGTGATGAATACTTCATAAATGATACAGACATTGAAAAATATTGTGTTGAAAAATACATCCCATTAGAGACAGAATAATCATGCCCCATATCATAGTACTATAAAAAGCTATGTAGAGTGGTTTTTGATTAGATGTTCTTAAAGGTTCAATCTTCGTTCGTTATTAATTGTATCTGGAACTTCGCCAAATTATAAAGAAGGAGCAATGAAAATTGCTCCTTTCCCGTTTAAATCTTTACGTCCATCACTTTTCCGTTTTTTCTGCTTGCCTCTGCCATAAAACCCATAATGTGGCTTTCTATTGATTCATCAATGGTTGAGGTAAGTAAGGCTGGATTTTGTTGAGCCACCGCCTGTACAAAATCCCGTACCAGCAACCAATCGCCACCACCATGGCCGCTATTTTTATAGCCATCTACATCTTCGGCTTTAGGTATAAACTTTGTTTCTTGTCTGGTTTTAAAATCATGCACAACCAACTCTGTCATGTCGCCAACCATATCACCCATGGAGCCCATTATTCTGGTTCGGCGATCATGGTAGGACGTAAATGCCTCCATTGAAAAATTTGCAGTTACACTATCGCTAAATTGAATGCTTGTAACATAATGATCAGGCTGATCATTGTCCATTTTATATACACAACGCCCATAATTAGTTGTTTTTAGCTTTTCCAAAACTGCTGCTTTCCGATCAGATGTACCTTCGGGAATATCTAAAACCGCTGTTCTCGAATTTCTGTCAACATATTCTTTAATGGCAGAATAAGGACAAGTCCGTTCTACGGCACAGCCATCCGTGCATCTGGCTGTGCTGCCTTCAGGTGCATTTTCTTTTTTGAACCACTTTAAATCGCCCATGGCCACAATACGTTGCGCTTTTTTGTTGATTACCCATTTCATGATATCTAAATCATGGCAAGATTTGGCCAGGATAATAGGTGTAGTTTGCTTTGAATTATGCCAGTTCCCACGTACATAAGAGTGTGCCATGTGCGTATGCTCAATAGGCTCAAAATGCTGAATGCTGATGACCTCACCGATGGCGCCTTTAGCCAGCAGCTCTTTCATCTTTACAAAATAAGGAGCGTAACGCAACACATGGCAAACGGCCACAATTCTTCCCGTCTTTTTTGCCAGGGCTAAAATATCGCGACATTCCTGCTCTGTTGGTGCAATTGGCTTTTCCAAAAGCACATCGTAACCCATTTTTAAAGCCTGCATACAAGGCTCGTAATGTAAATTATCAGGCATCGAAATAATCACGGAATCGGCCATTTTGGGCTTTTTAAAAACATCTTCCCAAGTATTGAATCTGTTCGCATCGATAATATTATGCTTTTTAGCGTATCGTTCATTTCTAAACGGAACAGGTTCCGCAACACCAACAATTTTAATCTGATCGGGAAACTTTGCTGCGAAATTACCATAAACCGTTCCCCGGTTTCCTGCGCCACAAGTTATCGCTGTAATGGGTTTATCCAAAGGCCGATGCAAGGGATGATCAGGAATGCGGTAACTGTAAGTGTTTTCAGCCAGCCGGGCCAGCACATCGGTACTTACCACTGTAGCGCCCAAACTCAGGCTTAAGGTTTTCAGTAAATTTCTACGATTCATATTTTAATTTGGTTAGTTCATGCTCTTACTTGTTCAACTGTAAAACCGCCAAAACAGGCAGATGATCAGATGCATAAGTTTCATTAATTACCAGGTGCGAAATCACTTTAAAGTTATTCCCTTTTTTATAAGCGATGTGATCAATGGTATGCCTTGGGTTCATTACCGGAATGGTAAAGCCGCAATTTTCGCAACTTCTTACAAATTGCTGATCAAAAATTTTGATGCTTTCCGAATTTGGATCAGCATTTAAATCCCCCGCCAGGATTAAGGGCAAAGTTTCTTTTTCCGTTAACCTGTTAATCTCTTTCACTTGCATCATCCGGTTTTCCTCAGGCCTTTGTGCATCCAGATGTGTAGAGGCAAAACGAATCTTTCTGCCATCTGGCAAGCTGGCTGTTCCCATTCCCAGAATCCTTGGTTCGGCTTTTGGATCTTGATTACTTGGAAGGCGATAAGTCTGAGGATCAGTTAACGGATACCTGGAGAGAATGGCCACACCATAGTCGCCTCCATCATGATCAATAGCTTTAAAGAAGTAAAAATTCATCTTGAGTTTGGTTGCTAAAACAACCGCTTCATTTATATTCCCCGATCGTTTCGTGTTCACATCGACTTCCTGCAAAGCCACCAAATCTGGCGATTGAGAAGCGATTACCTTTGCGATGGCCTCAATATCTATCAAACCTTCTTTTGATTTTGAAGGTGGATTAGCATGGTGAATGTTATAACTTAAAACCCTGATTTCATTTGGATTATTTTTGTTTATTGCCATTTTCGGAGAGCAGGCAACCAGTAATGCGAAGAGGAAAAAATGAAAATGGCGATAAGCTTTTCTATACATGTGAAGTTGTTTATATCCTAAATTAACAAATAAAAGCATTTGAAATGATTTGTAATATGATTTTTATCAAAATAAAACAAAACGGAAGCTGAATATGGTTAATCAACCGATTTTGAAATTAGAGAAACAACATTAAATCTACCTTGTTTAATGATTAAATCTTCAACAAAAAAGATAAGAGATATGGATAATCAAGTAGAGAAAAACAAGGCAATTTGCAAGGTATTTTTTGATGAGCTTTTCAATAACGCAAATTTAGATGCAATAGATCAGTTCGTGGACAGCGGTGTAAAGGTTCACAAAACGTTTCCATGGCAACGGGAAGGTGCAAAAGCTTTTTATGATACGATTGAGGTTTTCAAACTTGGTTTCAATGATTTAAAAATAAGGTTTGATGATGTATTAGGTGACGGCGATAAAGTAGTGGCCAAATTCACTGTAAGCGGAACCCATAAAGAAACTTTTCTAAACATTCCTGCAACAGGAAAAAAAGTTGAATATGAAGAAGTAAACATTGTGAGGTTTAGAGATGAAAAAATAATTGAGCACTGGGTGGTGGCAGATACCTACAGTTTAATGCAAACGCTTACAGGCGGTGAAGTTCATCAGTTAATTTAAAATTTTCCCATGTTATCGGGATGTCGTCAAAAAACACCTCTTTTTTGTCCGAACTGCACCCATTAAACCGTTTTTGGCTTTCATAACTTAGCATAAACAATAATAAGTTATGAGAACCATGCACCCTTATTTAAACTTCGACGGCCAGGCTGAAGAAGCTTTCAATTTTTATAAATCTGTTTTAGGTGGAGAATTTGCCTAGTGTGTACGT